>JAYTSH010000446.1:0-3506 GCA_043745755.1 Cellulomonas sp.
CATCAAATGCGATGAACGACGGAGGCGGCCATGCGACCGACCAGCACCACCCCCACCGACCCGCGGAGGCGCTCGCGGACCGCACCGGCCGCGCTCGGCGTCCTCTGGCTCAGCCTCCTCGCCGCCTCGGGGCTCACAGTCGGGATCGCAGCGAGGCTGGACGCCGTGCTCACCGACGGACTCTCGGGCGCAGGCGTCGACAGACTGGTCGAGACTGGGGTGCTCGGAGTCGGCCTCGTTCTCGCAGGCTGGCTCGCGCTGTCCCTCGTCGTCGCGACAACGTGCGCCACGGTTCGCGCCGCGGGCGTCACATGGCGCGCCGGCGAGCGGCTGGTGGCCCGTTGCGCCCCTGACCTCGTCCGCAGGGTCCTCGTCCTGGCCGTCGGGGCAGGCATCGGGCTGTCGGCAGCCACCGGCGCTACCGCGGCGGCGCCCGGCGACCTCGACCTCGGCTGGGCCGCGACCGCAGCGACAGCGACCGCGGGCCCTGCCATGGCAGCTGCCAGCACCTCCGCGGCTGCCATCGCACCCGCCGCCACCACGACGGTCAGCTCCGTGGCGAACCTCCCCGCACCGGCCCCGGCGCAAGCAGCCCGGGCCGACACCGTCGTCGTCGGGCCGGGTGACACCCTCTGGCGCATCGCCCAGCGCACGCTGCCGAGAGACGCGGGAGCAGCCGACATCGCCTCGGCCTGGCCCGACTGGTACGCCGCCAACGCGGCACTCATCGGCGACGACCCCGACCTGCTCCGGCCCGGTCAGGTGCTGAGCGCTCCCACCACGACTCCCACGGACGGTGCCACATGACAACCCTGACCCTGGACCGCGCACGCGCCACGAGCGACGCCGTGACGCTCACCGCCGCTGAGTCCGCGATCGTCAATCTGGCCGTCGTCGTCGACGCGCTCGCGGCCGTGGGACCAGCGCCTGACCGCCCCTCCGCGTCGGCTCCGGCTCCGGCTCCGGCTCCGGCCAGCGACGCCGCACGGGTCTCCGCGACCCCCGCGCGGACCGGCCTCGTCGGCTGCACCGGAGACGAGGCCCGGACCGACCGCCCTTGCCGACAGGCCGAGTCGCCGACACCCGTCCGACCCCGCCTCGTTCCGAGCCTGGCCCCGCTCCCCCGCCTGACAGCACTGACCGGCCCGGGGCACTCCCGCCCGCCGACGCTCGACGAGCGCGTCCTCGCCCGCCGCCGCGCCGCACTCGCCGCCGAGAGGGCCGCTGCCACGGCCGAGGCGGCGGTCGGGCCCGTACCGACCGGCGACCCGACGTCCGTGTGCTGCTCACTCGTGCTGGCAGCAGTCGAATCGCTCGCGGGGATCCGTGCCGTCGCCCAGCTGGCCCGCTGGGTGACACCCGAGGTCTACGAGGCGCTCAGCACGCGCGCAGCGCTGACCGTGCGCGTGCTCGGTGCACGAGCGGCGTCGCGCCGTCCGGAGGTCCGTCGGGTGCGGGTGTGCCGCATCGGCGAGCACGTGGCTGAGGCGAGCGTGGTGATCGACGACGGCCGGCGGGTCCGGGCAGTCGCCGTCAGGCTCGAGTCGTGGCGGGGGGCGTGGCGGGCCGTGGCGCTCGAGATCGGCTGACGTGGTGCACGGACGTGCGTGCGAACGCACCGGACGAGACACGGGCCCGTCCCTCCAGGGACGGGCCCGTGTCGCCTCGACGATCAGTCGCGGCGACGCTGCTGCTTGGCCGCCTTGCGGCGCTCCTCGCGGTTGCTGCCGGCCGCTCCCGCACCCTCGTCGTCGGAACCTGATGTCCCAGACGCGGCGCCCGCCGCTCCGGCATCACCGTCGACGCTCGGCGCCGAGTACTGCAGGGGCGCGCGCCGCTCCGGACCATCGATGCCCTTCGCCACGATCGTCGGCCGTCGGGTGCGCTGCGGTGCCGGCTCGGCCGAGGCTGGAGCGACCGACGGCTCCCCGTGCCCGTCAGGGCGCGGTCCGGCTGCCGCAGCTCCGGCACCGAGAGCAGCCTGGGCGGCCGACTCGGCCGTCACCTGGCCCTCCTCGGCCTCGGGCTCGGCGACCTTGATCTCGAGGTTGTAGAGGTAAGCGACCGACTCCTCCTTGATGGCGTCGGTCATGGCCCCGAACAGCTGGAAGCCCTCGCGCTGGTACTCGATGAGCGGGTCACGCTGGGCCATGGCCCGCAGGCCGATGCCCTCCTTGAGGTAGTCCATCTCGTAGAGGTGTTCGCGCCACTTGCGATCGAGGACCGACAGGACGACACGCCGCTCGAGCTGACGCATGTTCTCCTCGCCGATCGTGGCCTCGCGCTCAGCGAAGGCGTGGGTGGCGTCCGAGATCACCTCGGTCTCGATCAGCTCGGCGCTGAGGCGGGTCGGGCCGCCCGCCTGCTCGACGACCTCGTCGGGCGTGATCGCGATCGGGTACACACCGCGGAGCGCGACCCAGAGCGCGTCGAGGTCCCACTCCTCCGGGCGTCCGGCGGTCGTCGCACCGGTGATGTATGCCGAGAGCACGTCGTGCGAGAAGTGCTGGATCTGCTCCTGGAGGTCCTCACCCTCCAGGACGCGGCGACGCTCGTCGTAGATCACGGTGCGCTGACGGGACATCACGTCGTCGTACTTCAGGACGTTCTTGCGGATCTCGAAGTTGCGCGCCTCGACCTGAGACTGCGCACTCTGGATCCCACGGGTCACGAGCTTCGACTCGAGCGGCAGGTCGTCCGGGAACCCGGCGCGGGTCATGAGCGACTCCGCAAGCCCCGAGTTGAACAACCGCATCAGATCGTCCTGCAGCGACAGGTAGAACCGCGACTCCCCCGGGTCGCCCTGTCGTCCGGACCGCCCACGCAGCTGGTTGTCGATGCGCCGCGACTCGTGCCGCTCGGTGCCGAGCACGTACAGCCCGCCGAGCTCGACGACCTCATCATGCTCGGAGGCGACCGCCTCGACGGCCTTCGCGAGCGCCCCAGGCCACGCAGCCTCGTACTCCTCCGCGTTCTCTGCCGGGTCGAGACCGCGGGCGGCGAGGTCCGCGACGGCCATGAACTCGGCGTTGCCACCGAGCATGATGTCGGTGCCGCGTCCGGCCATGTTCGTCGCGACAGTGACGGCACCCTTGCGCCCGGCCTGCGCGACGATCGACGCCTCACGTGCGTGCTGCTTGGCGTTGAGGACCTCGTGGGGGACGCCGAGCTTCTTGAGCTTCGCCGAGAGCAGCTCGCTCTTCTCCACGCTCGTCGTGCCGACCAGGACCGGCTGCCCCTTGGCGTGCCGCTCGACGATGTCCACGACGACCGCGTCGAACTTGGCGGCCTCGTTCTTGTAGACGAGGTCGCCCTGGTCGAGCCGGCGCATCGGCCTGTTCGTCGGGATGGGCACGACGCCGAGCTTGTAGGTGCCCTGGAACTCGGCGGCCTCGGTCTCGGCGGTGCCGGTCATCCCGGCGAGCTTGCCGTACAGGCGGAAGTAGTTCTGGAGCGTGATCGTGGCGAGCGTCTGGTTCTCGGCCTTGATCGCCACGCCCTCCTTC
>JAYTSH010000447.1:0-2913 GCA_043745755.1 Cellulomonas sp.
GTCGGCCGGTGCGGTCTCGCTCTCGGGCTTCACGCAGGGGGTGGGCTACGCGATCGCGGCCGTCGGCCCGCTGCTCGTCGGTGTCCTCTACGCCTCGACAGGCCGCTGGGAGCTGCCGTTCGGGCTGCTCTTCGTCACCCTCGCGGTGCTCCTCGCGGCGGGCTGGGTCGCGTGCCGGCCCGTCATGCTCGAGGACACGTGGGGCGGACGAGGGCCCGCCGTCGGCTCGCTACCCTTGTCCGGTGACCCCCGCTGAGCTCTCCGAGGCCCTTCGTGCTGCCCTCGTGGCCGCCGTCGACGACGGCACGTTCGCGCTCGACCCGTCCGCCGTGCCCGCGCAGGTGCACGTCGAGCGACCCCGCCAGCGCGAGCACGGCGACTGGGCGTCGAACGTCGCGATGCAGCTCGGCAAGCTGGCGGGCACGAACCCCCGTGCGTTCGCGGAGGAGCTCGCGCGGCGCCTCGCGGACCACCCGGGCGTCGCGAAGGTCGACGTCGCGGGTCCCGGCTTCCTGAACATCACCCTCGACACTGCCGCGGCCGGGGAGCTCGCCCGCACCGTCGTCGACGCCGGTCCTGCCTACGGACGCGGCACGGTGCTCGCGGGGGAGCGCATCAACCTCGAGTTCGTCTCGGCGAACCCGACCGGACCCCTCCACATCGGAGGTGTGCGCTGGGCGGCCGTGGGCGACTCGCTCGCGCGGCTGCTGCAGGCGGCCGGCGCGGAGGTCACCCGCGAGTACTACTTCAACGACCACGGCGAGCAGATCGACCGCTTCGCCCGGTCGCTGCTCGCCCGCGCCATGGGTGCCGAAGCTCCCCTGGACGGCTACGGCGGCCAGTACATCTCCGACATCGCTGACTCCGTCATCGCCGCCGCAGTCGCCGACGGCCAGCCGGACCCGCGCACGCTGCCCGAGGCCGAGGCGCAGGAGGTGTTCCGATCCCGCGGCGTCGACCAGATGTTCGGCGAGATCAAGGCCAAGCTGCACGACTTCCGGGTCGACTTCGACGTCTACTTCCACGAGGACTCGCTGCACGAGTCGGGAGCGGTCGAGCGGGCCGTGGCGCGGCTGCGCGAGCTCGGTCACATCTACGAGGCCGACGGTGCCACGTGGCTGCGCACGACCGGGTTCGGGGACGACAAGGACCGCGTCATCGTCAAGTCGGACGGCAACGCCGCCTACATCGCGGGGGACCTGGCCTACTACCTCGACAAGCGTGAGCGCGGCTTCGACCGCGTGATCATCATGCTCGGTGCGGACCACCACGGGTACATCGGCCGCATGATGGCGATGTGCGCAGCCTTCGGGGACGCCCCGTGGGTCAACCTGGAGATCCTCATCGGCCAGATGGTCAACCTCGTCAAGGACGGCGAGCCCGTCCGGATGTCGAAGCGCGCGGGCAACATCGTCACGATCGACGATCTCGTCGACGCGGTCGGGATCGACGCCGCCCGGTACGCGCTCGCCCGGTCCGCCGCGAGCTCGACCCTCGACATCGACCTCGACCTGCTCGCGACCGCGACGAACGACAACCCGGTCTTCTACGTGCAGTACGCACACGCCCGCACGGTCAACGTGGCGCGCAACGCAGCGGAGGCGGGCGTCGACCGGGCGGACGGCTTCGACGCGACCCTGCTCGACCACCCCTCGGAGTCGGTGCTGCTCGGGCAGATCGCCGGCTTCCCGGGCGTCGTCGCGCACGCTGCGGAGCTGCGCGAGCCGCACCGCGTCGCGCGCTTCCTCGAGGAGCTCGCCGGGTCGTACCACAAGTGGTACGACCAGCGCCGGGTCGCGCCGTTCGGCGACGAGGTCGTCTCGGACACCCACCGCACGCGGCTGTGGCTCAACGACGCGACCCGTCAGGTGCTCGCGAACGGGCTCGACCTGCTCGGCGTGAGCGCGCCGGAGCGGATGTGACGGGCGCGCCCTGGTCGAGCGGCACCGCGCGCGTGCCCGACGGCGCGCTCGCGGTCGCGGGCGTCGACCTGCGCTCGCTCGCGGCGCAGCACGGGACACCGGCGTACGTGCTCGACGAGGCCGACTTCCGGGCGCGCGCCCGCGCCTACCGCGCAGCGTTCACGGCGGCGTTCACCGCGATCGGGACCGGCGTCGACGTGTACTACGCGGGGAAGGCTTTCCTGTCCGTCGCGGTCGCGCGCTGGGCCCACGAGGAAGGTCTGCGCGTCGACACTGCCACCGGCGGCGAGCTCGCCGTCGCCCTGCGCGCGGGTGTGCCGGGGGCGGACATCGGACTGCACGGTAACAACAAGTCCGATGCGGAGATCGCCCGCGCGCTCGAGGCCGGCGTCGGGCGGCTCATCGTCGACTCCCTGGGCGAGGTCGAGCGGATCGCTGCCGCCGTCCGCGAACGTTGCGGCGACCCTGCACCCGTCATGGTCCGGGTCACGACCGGGGTGCACGCCGGCGGGCACGAGTACATCTCGACCGCGCACGAGGACCAGAAGTTCGGTCTGTCCCTCGTCCCCGGTCCGGACGGCGCGCCCAGCCCCGCCCTCGCGGCGCTGTGCGCTGTGCTGGCCCGCCCCGAGCTGCGCCTGCTCGGCCTCCACTCGCACATCGGCTCGCAGATCCTGGACCCGTCGGGCTTCGAGGTCGCTGCGCGCAAGGTCCTGCGGCTGCGCGCCGAGCTGGCCGCCCAGACGGGCTACCTCGTGCCCGAGGTCGACCTGGGCGGCGGGTACGGCATCGCGTACCTGCCGGGCGATGTCCCGCTCGACCCGGACCGCATCGCGAAGGACATGGCCGCGGCGGTCGAGGCGGCGTGCGCCGAGCTCGGCACGTCGCTCCCGCGCATCTCCGTCGAACCTGGTCGGGCCATCGTCGGACCCACGACCTGCACGCTCTACACGGTCGGGACGGTCAAGCCCGTGACGCTCGACGACGGGCG
>JAYTSH010000448.1:0-1949 GCA_043745755.1 Cellulomonas sp.
CCCGATGTACTGGTGCACCGCGACGTACGCGCTCTCGCGCTGGTAGCCGGTCGAGAGCCACACGTCGTCGGGCGCCGCGAACCGCACCTCGACCGGGAAAGGGATGAGCTCGCCCGTCGCGGCCAGCCAGCGCTCGATCTCAGCCAGCGCCGGGCCGACCGCGTCCCGAGGGATCGCGTACTCCATCTCGCGGAAGCGCACGCGCCGCGGGGAGGTGAAGACCTCGTGCGACGGCGCCGTGTAGGTCCGGGCCGACAGTGCGAGCGCAGCGACCGCGTTGACCTGCGGGGTGAGGCGGCGGACGGTGGCCGTGAGGCGGTTCGTCGCGGCGAAGACCGCGTTCGAGAGCAGCTCGTCGTCGACCCACGCGCGGACCGGGCGCAGGGGTTCGAGGTCGTCGTCGGCCGCGCGGTTGTTGCGTTTGGTGAGCGCCCGGCGGGTGTGCGGGAACCAGTAGAACTCGAAGTGGTCGTTGGCCTCCACGAGCCCTTCCGCGCCGGTCAGGCGCTCCAGGACGGCGTCCAGCGACCACGGTTCCTCGACGGCGCGCAGGCGGAACGCGGGCACCACGTGGAGGGTCACGGCGGCCAGGAGGCCGACGCTGCCGAGCCCGAGGCGGGCGACCTCGAACAGCTCGGGGCGTTCGTCGGGCGAGGCCTCGACGACGTCACCCTGAGCTGTCACGAGGCGCACCCCGACGACCTGCGAGGCGAGCCCGCCGAGCCGCGCACCCGTGCCGTGCGTGCCGGTCGAGATGGCGCCGGCGATCGTCTGCTGGTCGATGTCTCCGAGGTTGCGCATCGCGAGCCGACGCTCTGCGAGCGCCACGTTGAGGTCGGACAGGCGAGTCCCCGCGCCGACCGTGACGTGCGCGGTGCCGTCGGGCTGCGGCGTGACCCGTTCGATGCCGCTCAGCGCGTCGAGATGCACCTGCACGCCGTCGGTCACGGCGGCGCCCGTGAACGAGTGGCCCGCGCCGACGGCCCGCACGCGCAGGCCTTCGGCGTCGCGGACGGTAGCGGCCAGCTCGTCCAGGTCGCGGGGGCGGGCGAGGCGAGCCGGGGTGGCGGTCTCGGTCCGCGCCCAGTTGTGCCAGACGTCGGACGGGTTGCGGCTGCTCATGGTTGAGACCTTCGTTCTGGGCGGCCGTCCAAGTCAAGTGCTCATAACTCTTGACTACTGTCATTGGGCGGGATGAAATTGGCGCAAGAGCGCGCGCGCTGTCGGGGCAGGTCCTCGGCCACGTGGGTGTGCGGAGACGGGGGAACGATGAGTCGGATGCCGGTCGCGGAACGACGCGAGCAGCTGATCGAGGCTGCGATCCGCGTGGCGTCCCGGGACGGCATCGACGCCGCCACGGTGCGTGCCGTGGCCGCCGAGGCCGGTGTGTCGCTCGGAGTGGTCCACTACTGCTTCATCGACAAGGACGAGCTGCTGCGGGCCGTCGCCGCGGCCATCACCCAGCAGAACGTGGCGGCCATCGGTGACATCACCGGCGCGACCGATCTCCGCAGCCTGCTCGAGTCGGCCGTCGCGAGCTACTGGGCCGGGATCGTCGCGAACCGCGGCGCGCAGCTGCTCAGCTACGAGCTGACCACGACCTCGCTGCGGCACTCCCAGATGGGCCTCGTCGCCATGGACCAGTACGAGGGCGCGTGGAGCACGCTCGAGGTCTTCCTCCAGCACATCGAGCAGGGTGCCGGCATCCGGTGGACGGTGCCGCGCCGCCAGCTGGCGCGGACCATCATTGCGGTCGTCGACGGCTTCACCCTCGCGTGGCTCGTCGACGGCGACGAGGAAGCCGGGAGGCTCGGCATGCTCGGCTTCGCCCGGTTCCTCGAGACGCAGGCCGCCCCGGACACCGACGGCGAGGACATCGACGGGGAACCCGATCTGACCGTGCTGCACCTCGTCGAACATGCGACCCTGCCCGCGTGACCTCGTCGCAC
>JAYTSH010000449.1:0-2335 GCA_043745755.1 Cellulomonas sp.
GCCCTCGTCCACACCGACCTGTGGGCCGGCAACCTGTTCGTCGACCCGCCGACCGGCGCGCTCCTCGGCGTCATCGACACCGAACGGTCGGTGTGGGGCGACCCGGCTCGAGCTGTACCGCCTGTACATGTCCCTCGTGCTGCTCGTCGAGATCGCACCGCGCGGCTACGTGGGCGACTGGGTGGCCGCACACCGCGCGACGGCTGCGGCGAACCTGCGCGCTGCGCTCGAAGCCCTGGCATAGGCGCGACACCCTTCACAGCAACGGACCGTGCCCGTCGGCGTCGCGACGGTTGCGCTGCGACGGCATCCGGTAGCTCATCTCGAGGTTCGACATCCGCGGAGCCGGCGGGCGGACGACCACCCTCGGTGCCGCAGCGGCAGCGGCACGCGCAGCAGCACGGGCCGCGGCGACCACCTTGACGCTGAGCGCGACGGTCGCGGCTGACGCTCCGCGCACGGCGACCGGTCGCGTCCGGACCGGACCCGAGCACGGGCGAGGCTCTCCCAGAAGACCGTTCACCCGCGCCGCGATGCGCTCGACCTGTTGCCGACCGACTGCCGTCCCGACGAGGTACCCGAACCCGGCGCCGACCAGGAATGCTGCTCTGATCCTCATGTGTGCGGCCCTCCGCCCCGACTCAGCCGACCACGTCGAGCCTAGACACGCCACCGCAGCGGGGCCAGGGGCGCGTGCCGGTCCATCGGGTCGTCGCCGAGGCGGCGGGATCAGACACTCGAGCCGAAGAGCAGTCCCAGCACGTAGGTCGTCGCCGCGGCGCCGAAGCCGATCGCGAGCTGGCGCAGCGCGCGCCGCACCGGCGGGCCGCCCGAGAGCACCCCGACTGCGGCGCCCGTGCAGAGCAGCGCGATGCCGACGAGGAACGTCGCGATGAGCACGGCGCGCAGGCCACCGAGCCCGAGCAGGTAGGGCAGGACCGGGATGATCGCACCCGACGCGAAGAAGCAGAAGCTCGCACCGGCAGCGCCGAAGGCCGTCCCGATGGCCTCGTGCTCGTCGACAGGGTCAACCGGGTCGGCCACCGGAGCCGCATCGGTGCGCGCCGCACCGTCGGGGCCGCGCACCGGCTCGGGGCTGACCCGCGGGACCCCGAGCGTCGAGGTCGGGATCGTTCCGAACGAGCGCAAGAGCTCCCCGGCGCGGATCCGGGCGTCCTCGACCGACATGCCACGAGCGCGGTACACGAGCTCGAGCTCGTTGGCCTCCACGTCCAGGTGCGGCACCGCCTCGTTCGCCTGTGCGCCCGGAGACGCCGCCTCGAGCAGCTCCCGCTGCGAGCGCACCGAGACGTACTCGCCCGCACCCATCGACAGCGCGCCCGCGAGCAGGCCGGCGACCCCGGTGAGCAGGACCGTGCTGTTCGACGCCCCGCTCGCGCCGACGCCGAGCACCAGCGCGAGGTTGCTCACGAGCCCGTCGTTGGCGCCGAAGACCGCGGCGCGGAACTGCCCCGACATGCGGTTGCGGCCGCGTGCCGCCAGGCCCCGCACGACCTCCTCGTGGATGCGCTCGTCGGCGGCCATCGTGGCGGTCGCGTCGGCGTCGGTGTCGTAGGACGACCGCGACTCAGCTCGTTGAGCGAGCGCGAGCACGAAGACCGACCCGAACCGGCGAGCCATCCAGGCGAGCGTGACCGTGCGGAACTCGCCGCGCAGCGGTCGCCCGACGTCGTCCCCGAGCAGGTCGAGCCAGTGCTGCTCGTGGCGTCCCTCGGCCTCAGCGAGCGCGAGGAGGATGTCCCGCTCCTCGCCCGTCCGCCGGGACGCGAGGTCCCGGTAGACGGCGGCCTCGGCGCGCTCGTCGGCAAGGTTCTGTCTCCAGCGGCGGTGCTCGCGGTGGGTCGGCACGCGCCGCGCCGGGTCGGCGGCGGGTTCGATGGCGGTCGGCACGGGGGGATTCTCGCATCCTCGTCACATGGCGGCGCTGCACACCTTGGCGACACGGCCTCGACGAGGGCCCAACGGCCCCGGTGTGCGAGCGGCGAGATCGAGTCTTGGGAGCACGCGCGCGGTGGCCATGCTCGCCGCCTCGTGCTCCTCGTGAGCGAGTCCGCGACGACCGTGTGGTTCGAGCTGGCGCACCCCGCAACACCCGCGCTCCCACCGTCCTGACAAGCGCCTCGCCATCCACCGGGCCTAGGCTCGGTGGATGGCGAAGTTCTTCGACGTCCACCCCCAGGACCCGCAGCCACGGTCGATCGCGCAGATCGTCGCACTGCTGCGCGACGACGGGCTGATCGCCTACCCGACGGACTCCTGCTACGCGCTCGGCACCCGGATGGACAGCCACGCGGGGGCCGACCGGATCCGCACG
>JAYTSH010000450.1:0-3372 GCA_043745755.1 Cellulomonas sp.
AAGATGACCTCGTCCATCTTGGACCCGGTCTCGACGAGCGCCGAGGCGAGGATCGTGAGCGATCCGCCGTGCTCGATGTTGCGCGCCGCCCCGAAAAACCTCTTGGGCGGGTAGAGCGCCGAGGCGTCGACGCCACCGGAGAGGATGCGACCCGATGCGGGCGCCGCGAGGTTGTAGGCCCGCGACAGCCGCGTGAGCGAGTCGAGGAGCACCACGACGTCCTGGCCGAGCTCGACGAGACGCTTGGCCCGCTCGATGGCGAGCTCAGCGACGATCGTGTGGTCGGATGCGGGGCGGTCGAACGTCGAGGCGATGACCTCACCCTTGACCGTCCGCTCCATGTCCGTGACCTCCTCGGGGCGCTCGTCGACGAGCACGACCATGAGGTGGACCTCGGGGTTGTTCGCGGTGATCGCGTTGGCGATCTGCTGCATGATGATCGTCTTGCCGGCCTTGGGCGGCGACACGATCAGACCACGCTGGCCCTTGCCGATCGGGGCCACGATGTCGATCACGCGAGCCGAGATCTTGTTCGGCTCGTTCTCGAGCCGCAGACGCTCCTGCGGATAGAGCGGCGTCAGCTTGGCGAACTCTGGGCGGTCACGCGCCTCGTCCGGGTGCAAGCCGTTGACCGTGTCGAGGCGGACGAGGGCGTTGAACTTGGCACGGGCGGCGCTGCTCTGGGGCAGCTGCTCCCCCTCCCGCTGCTGGCGCACCGCGCCCGTGATGGCGTCGCCGCGACGCAGGCCGGCCTTCTTGACCTGCCCGAGGGAGACATACACGTCGCTCGGTCCGGGCAGGTAGCCGGTCGTGCGGACGAACCCGTAGTTGTCGTGGATGTCGAGGATGCCGGCGACGGGCAGCAGGACGTCGTCCTCGCTGACCTCGATCTCCTCGTACCCGGCAAGGTCGCCGCTCGGGCCGCGCGTGACGGCGCGCCCACGCTTAGGACGCTCACGGTCGCGGTACCGGTCGCGGGACCGACGACGACGTCCCCCGCGCTCGTCGGTGTCGTCGAACTGGGTCTGGCCCTGCCCGCCGCCCTGACCCTGGCTCGAGCCCTGGTTGGCGCCCTGGTCCTGCGTGGTGTCACGCGCCTGGCGCTGCCCGGGCTGCTGGCTGCCGTCCTGGCGTGCGCCGCCGTCCTGGCGCTGGGATCCGTCGGCCCGCTCGCCGCCGTCCTGACGCGCCGCGGCGTCGGCCTGGGGCAGAAGGCCGATGTCAGCACCTGCGTCGCCACGCGGCGCGCCCGCACCCCGGCCCGAACGGCGCGAACCGCGGCGCTCGGCGGCGACGGTCCCGATCGCGTCGAGGGCACGCGCGGCACGGTCGTCGCGGGTCTCCCCCGGCGCGAGCCGCACGTCCGGAGTGCGCCCGGTCTGCACACGCTCCGTCTGCACACGCTCCGTCTGCACACGCTCCGTCTGCACACGCTCCGCCTGCACACGCTCCGTCTGCACACGCTCGGCCCGCACAGGCTCGGCCCGCACGGCGGGCTCGGTGCGCGGCGCAGCCGGCGCGTCGACCGGCGCCGCGGCCCCCGCGTGTCCGCCGCCTCGCGTGTTCTTGATCGCGTCCATGAGATCGCTCTTGCGCATCTTGGACGTGCCCGCGACGCCGAGCTGGGCGGCAAGCACCTGCAGCTCGGGCAGGCGCAGCGTGGAGATCGCTGCGCTTCGGGCGGATCCACCGGTGTTGGCGTTCCTGGTGGACTCGATGATGTCTGTCACGAAGGACCCTTCCCCCTCGTCATCGGCCGACGTCCGGAATCGGATCGTGGCCTACGCCCGGGCATGGATGCCGGGACGATGATGGCGCCTCACGTGCTGCGTACGACGACGTCTGCGCACGTGGGCTGGATCGCTCCCGCTGGTCGTAACTCTCGCGACATCCGTCGCCAGATGGACTGCAGATCATCTGGAGCGCGGCACGCCGGAATGGAGCACGAAGTCCGGGGAACGTCTAATCTTAGCACCGCGACACCCACGGTTGTCGCGCGATTCGGCTCGTCGGGCGTGGCGTTCACCCGATGGGCTGACGTCAACCGACCTGCCAGGCACGCGCCCCGTCCAGGTCGACGCCGGGCCGAAGCACACGCCAGCCGCCCATCTGACCGCCGAACGCAGCCGCGATCGCCTCGTCCGCGTCGGTACGGCCGTCATCGGTCCGACGCGCGAGCGCCAGGACCGTCGGTCCGGCGCCCGACACCACCGCCGCGACACCGCGCGAGCGCAACGCGTCGACCAGTGCGAGCGAGTCGGGCATCACGGCCCTGCGGTAACCCTGGTGCAGCCGATCCACCGTCGCAGGCAGCAGCAGCTCGGGGCGTCGGCCGAGCGCCTCGACCAGGAGCGCGGCACGTCCGGCCTGCGCCGCGGCGTCCGCGTGCGGGACGGTCGCCGGCAGAACACTACGAGCGGTCTTCGTCGCGAGCCGGAAGGCGGGCACGATGACCACGGGCTCGATGTCGGCGTGCAGGGCGACCCGGACCGCGCGCGGGCGGACCGCCGTCGGACCCGCCTCGTCGGCCTCGAGCCACGCGATCGTGGCACCACCGAGGATCGCGGGCGCGGCGTTGTCCGGATGACCTTCGAGAGCGCAGGCGATGGCGAGGACGGCATCGTCGTCGAGCGCCTCCGCGTCGACGAGCAGAGCTCGCGCGAGCAGCACGCCGCCGACGGCTGCTGCCGCGGACGAGCCGAGCCCCCGGCCGTGCGGGATGCGGTTGACGCACGTCAGGTGCAGGCCGGTCTGCGGCGACCCGACGTGGTCGAGGGCGAGCCGCAGCGCTCGCACGACGAGGTGGTCCTCACCGAGCGGGACCGATCCCGCACCCTCGCCCGTGACCTCGACCACGACGTCGGCCGATCCGAGCGCACGCACGTCGAGGTCGTCGTACAGCGCGAGCGCGAGGCCCAGCGCGTCGAACCCTGGGCCGAGATTCGCGCTCGTCGCCGGCACGCGGACCCGTGCGTGGTCGTGCCCCAGGCGCATGTCCTGCCCCGCTCAGCCGAGCTCGAGCGCGTCGGCGATCGCGACGACGTCCGCGGACACGCGCATCGTCGTGACCTCCGAGCCGTCCGCGGTGCGCAGGGCCCACTGCGGGTCCTTGAGCCCGTGACCGGTGACGGTCACGACGATGCGTGCGCCCGCAGGGACACGGCCCTGGGCGGCGAGCGCGAGGATGCCCGCGACGCCCGCAGCCGACGCGGGCTCGACGAACACCCCGACCTGGCTCGACAGGATCCGGTGGGCCGCGAGGATCTGCTCGTCCGTGACAGCCTCGATGAGGCCGCCCGAGGTGTCGCGCGCGTCGATCGCCTGCTGCCACGACGCAGGGTTCCCGATCCGGATCGCGGTGGCGATGGTCTC
>JAYTSH010000451.1:0-3356 GCA_043745755.1 Cellulomonas sp.
TCGTTGGCTCGTGACCGTGACGGCTGGTGGGCCGCTGACGTCGACCTCGCCTCGCGCACCGACTACGCCTTCAGCGTCGACGGGTCACCGCCCCGACCCGACCCGCGCAGCGCGTGGCAGCCGACCGGCGTGCACGGCCCCAGTCGCGTGTTCGACGTGGCCGCATACGCGTGGTCCGACGACGGCTGGCGCGGGACCGACGTGCGCGGGCGGGTCCTCTACGAGTTCCATGTGGGGACCTTCACCCCCGAGGGAACGCTCCGGGCCGCGATCGGCCGGCTCGATCATCTCGTCGCCCTCGGCGTCGACATCATCGAGCTCATGCCGATCGCGGCGTTCGACGGCGCGCACGGGTGGGGCTATGACGGCGTGGGCCTGTTCACCGTGCACGAGCCGTACGGCGGGCCCGCCGCGCTCCAGGAGCTCGTCGACGCCGCGCACTCCCGCGGCCTGGGTGTGTGCCTCGACGTCGTGCACAACCACCTGGGACCGGCCGGCAACTACCTGGCGACGTTCGGGCCCTACTTCACTGGCGCGCACGAGACGCCGTGGGGAGCCGCGGCCAACCTCGATGGACCAGGCTGCACCGAGGTGCGGCGGTGGATCTGCGACAGCGCGCTGCGGTGGTTCCGCGACTTCCACGTCGACGCCCTGCGGCTCGACGCTGTGCACGCGCTGGTCGACCGCTCGGAGCGGCACATCCTGGCGCAGCTGTCCGACGAGGTCGCGGTGCTCGCCACCCAGCTCGGACGACCGCTGTCCCTCATCGCGGAGTCCGACCTCAACGACACCGCCACCATCACCGCGACCGCCGCGCGGGGCCACGGCATGACCGCGCAGTGGTCCGACGACGTGCACCACGCGATCCACGCCTTCATGACCGGCGAACGCCAGGGGTACTACGCCGATTTCGGTACGGCGGCAACCCTGCGGACCGCGCTGACGAGGGCCTTCGTCCATGACGGCACGTACTCGACCTTCCGTGGCCGCCCGTGGGGGCATCAGGTCCCACGGGGCACCGACGGGCACCGGCTCGTCGTGTTCGCCTCCGACCACGACCAGGTCGGCAACCGCGCCCAGGGTGACCGGCCGGCGGCCACGCTCGATTCCGGCGCCCTCGCGATCGAGGCGGCCCTCGTCCTGCTGTCGCCGTTCACCCCGATGCTGTTCATGGGCGAGGAGTGGGGAACCAGCACGCCGTGGCAGTTCTTCACCGACTACACCGACCCTGACCTCGCCCAGGCGGTGCGCGACGGTCGGCGCGCCGAGTTCGCGGGGCGCGGCCACGCGGTCGCGTCGGGGGCCGCCGACCACGGACCTGAGGTCCCCGATCCGCAGGACCCCGCGACGTTCGAGCGCAGCCGGCTCGACTGGTCCGAGACCACTCAACCCGAGCACGTCCGGATGCTCGCGTGGTACCGCACCCTGATCGAGCAGCGGCGGGCGGTCGGCGATCTCGCGGCCGGCGACCTCGCAACAACGGCGGTCCGGTTCGACGGCGACGACCGGCCGAGCTGGGTCGTCGTGGAGCGAGGCGCTGCCCGGATCGTCTGCAACCTCGCCGACGAGGCCCAGCGCGTGCCGCTGCGCACCGAGAGCGCGCTCGCCGTGCTCGCCGCGTGGGAGCCCACGGGCACGGCCGGATCGACGATCGCGATGCCACCCCGCAGCGTCGCCGTGCTCGCCTGAGCCGCACTCCGAGCCCGACCCCGGATCCGCGCACCTGACCGACACTTCGAGGCGCAGCCGTGGCGCACGCTGGGTAAGGTCAGGCTCGATCGACCACCGCGACAAGGAGGCCCACGTGCCCACGTCCGACCGCTGGACCAGGCCCGCCCACGACGCCCTGCGGGTGTCCGAGGGATTCCGGCTGGCCGACTTCGACCCCACCGGCAAGCCCGGCTGGGACGGGAGGTCGAAGCACGCCGATGCGCACCTCGCTCAACGGGGCGTCCTGATGTCCCAGCTGCAGGAGCGTCTGTTCGCGGAGGGTCTCTCAGGGGGGACCCGGTCCGTGCTGCTCGTGCTGCAGGGCATGGACACCGCCGGCAAGGGCGGCATCGTCCGGCACGTTGTCGGCATGGTCGACCCGCAGGGCGTCCAGCTCAGTGCCTTCGGTGTGCCCACCGAGGAGGAACGCAAGCACCCCTACCTCTGGCGCATCGAGAACGCCCTCCCGCAGCCCGGCAAGCTCGGCGTGTTCGACAGGTCGCACTACGAGGACGTCCTCGTCGTCCGCGTCCACGACCTCGTGCCACCCGACGTCTGGGGCGCACGGTACGACGAGATCAACGACTTCGAGGCCCGTGTCGTGGCGAACGGCACCACGATCATCAAGGTCGCGCTCATGGTCTCGCAGGCCGAGCAGAAGAAGCGCCTGCGCCAGCGCCTCGAGCGGCCCGACAAGTACTGGAAGTACAACCCCGGCGACCTCGACGAGCGCCTGCTCTGGCCGAAGTACGCCGAGGCGTACCAGGCGGTGTTCGACCGGACATCGACCGACGTCGCGCCCTGGTTCGTGGTTCCGGCCGACCGCAAGTGGTACGCACGGCTCGCGGTGACCGAGCTCCTCGCGCACGCGTTCAAGGGTCTCGACCTGGGCTGGCCGCCTGCCGACTTCGACGTCGCCGCCGAGATGGCGCGGCTCGACGCTCAGCAGCGCTGACGCACGGCTGGGCGCGCTCGGGGCTTGCCGGACCGGCTCACGTCGTGAGCATCGCGCGCCCGGCTCCGGTCAGTGCACCGAGCCGCGACAGCGCGCGGAAGTACTTCTTGCGGTAGCCGCCCGCGAGCATCTCGGGGGTGAAGAGCTGCTGCTCGCCGGTGCCGCCGAGCACGACCGGGACGTCCCGGTCGTAGAGCCGGTCGACCAGTACCACGAACCTCAGCGCGACGTCCTGGCTGTGGATGGTCCCCACGCCGGTCAACGCCACCAGCGTGACGCCATCCAGCAGCGCCCCGTACCGGCTCGGGTGGACCGTCGCGAGGTGGGCCAGCACGTCGGCGAAGGGGTCGATCGTGGCGCCGGGAACGGCGCCCGCGGAGGCCCGGACGGCCTCGTCGGGCAGCCCCGGGGCATCCGTCACGACCGCCCGGTGCCGGTAGTCCTCGCCGTCGATGCGGAGCACCTCGAACCGCGCCGCGAGCGCCTGGATCTCCCGCAGGAACTCCTCGGCGGCGAACCTGCCTTCGCCGAGGGAGCCCGGCAGCGTGTTCGACGTCGCCGCCACTGCGACGCCTCGATCGGCGAGCTCACGCAGAAGTCGCGTGACGAGGACTGTGTCGCCGGGGTCGTCGAGCTCGAACTCGTCGATGCAGACGATGCGGTGGGCGGCGAGCGCCTCGACGGTCGGCAG
>JAYTSH010000452.1:0-4015 GCA_043745755.1 Cellulomonas sp.
TCGGCGAGCTGCGACGGCGTCGAGCGCAGCAGGCAGAACTCGTTGCCCTCGGGATCCACGAGCACAAACCATGGGACGCCCAGGCCCTGCCCGATGTCGACCGGGCGGGCGCCCAGCTCGAGGAGTCGCGCGAGCTCCGTCTCCTGGTCGGAGCCGTCCTGCGCTCGGATGTCGAGGTGCAGGCGGTTCTTCACCGACTTGGCCTCCGGCACGCGGGCGAACAGCAGACCGACATGCGACCCGTCGGCGGGCTCGATCTCCACCTCGTCATCGTTCGCGAGCGCATCGTCGTCAGCGTCAGCGTCAGCGTCATCGTCAGCGTCAGCGGCTGGACCTCCGACGACACGCCAGCCGAGCACGCGCGCCCACCAGCGGGCGAGCATGGCCGGTTCCCCGCAGTCGACGCACAGCTGGCTGACGACAAGTCCCATGGGACGACGCTAGACCGGCCGCCCACGGCCGGTCCATCACTCCGGCGAGACCGCTCGTACCGCCCGGAGCTGGCCATCGTGCGCCTGGGCGAGCCATGGCTCGGCCAGGCGGGGATCGCCAGCGTCCTGGCCCGTGACGAGCGCGCGGAGGTACACCCGGTCCACCACGAACCGACGGGCCAGCTCGCGTGGGCCGCCGACATGGCCGTGCCCGGGGACGACGGCCGTGACGGCATACCGCGCCACGGCCGCCTCGAGGCGGTGGAGCCCGTCGCGGTAGTCGCCGGCGGGGTCCGCCGCATCGACGTCCAGCAGCGGGATCTCGACGTCGGAGAGCATGTCGCCCGCGACGAGCACGCCGGAGTCAGGCAGCACGAGCGCGGCGTGGCCGGGCGCGTGGGCCCGGTGGGCGACGACGAGAGCGCGGGGGCCCGACCACGGCACGACGGCGGCGTCGTCGGGCAGGGCGGTGAGTCGGCCGACGAGGTCGCGGTCGTGCCCCGGCGCCGTCGCGTCGGCCTTCGCCAGGTCTGCGTCCCGCGAGCGCACCTGGGCCGCTGCGGCAGCCGGCGTCGCCCAGCGCGGCACGTCCCCGAGCCGCGCGGACCACAGGACATGGTCCCAGTGGGCGTGCGTGGCGAACGCGGCCTCGACGTGCCAGCCGCGGGTGTGGATCTCGTCGGCGAGCTCCTCGATCTCGCCCACGGTGATCCCGGGGTCGACGAGCAGGCAGGCGCCGTCGTCGGCCACCACCAGCGTGGTCAGGCTCGTCCAGGTCTCGGCCGTCGCCGTCCAGACGCCGGGCGCGACCTGCGTCAGCTCCCTGCCCACGGTCGTCTCGTCCTCATGCGGCGCCGCTGCGGGTGCGAGGTCAGTCGGGCCGCTTGGCGCGTGCCGCGAGCGCTGCAGCTCCCACGATCCCGGCCGCGTTGCGCAGCTCGGCGGGAACGATCTTGGTGCGCAGGTCGAGGAGCGGCAAGAAGCTCGCGTGATGCTTGCTCACACCGCCGCCGACGACGATGAGGTCGGGCCAGAACAGGTTCTCGACGGTCTTGAAGTACCGCTGCAGGCGCGCCGACCACTGCGCCCAGTCCAGGCCCTCACGCTCGCGTGCACTGTCGGCCGCCTTGCTCTCGGCGTCGTGCCCGTCGATCTCCAGGTGGCCGAGCTCGGTGTTCGGCACGAGCACGCCATCGACGATGATCGCGGAACCGATCCCGGTGCCGAGCGTCACGACGATCACGACGCCCGCGTTGTTGCGGGCTGCGCCGTACACGGTCTCCGCGTAGCCGGCGGCGTCCGCGTCGTTCACAGCGACGACCGAGCGACCTGTCGCTTGCGCCACGGCTGTCTCGACGTTGGTGCCGATCCACGACGGGTCGACGTTCGCGGCGGACTGGGCGACCCCGTGCAGGATCACGGCGGGGAACGTGACGCCGACGTGGAGCTCGGCGGGCAGGTGGAACGCGTCGACGACCTGGGCCACCGTCTGGGCGACAGCGTCGGGGGTCGCGGGCCGCGGCGTCGGGATCCGCACACGGTCGGCGCTGAACTCGCCGGTCTCGAGGTTGACCGGCGCGCCCTTGATGCCGCTGCCGCCGATGTCGATGCCGAAGGCTGTGGGTGTGCGCTTCTTGGCGCTGTGCTTCTGGTCGCTCATGGCAGGGTGAGGATCTCCGCTCCGGTGTAGGTCACGACGAGGGTGTGCTCGAACTGGGCGCTGCGACGGCCGTCGGCGGTGAGGACCGTCCAGCCGTCGTCCCAGCTCACGCAGTCGGGGGTGCCCAGGTTCAGCATCGGCTCGATCGTGAAGACCATGCCTGGTTCGATGACTGTCGCATAGTGCGGCGCGGCATCGTAGTGCGGGATCACCAGGCCGGTGTGGAACGTCTCGCCGACCCCGTGGCCCGTGTAGTCGCGCACGACTCCGTAGCCGAAGCGCTGCGCGTACTTCTCGATCACCCGGCCGATGACGTTGATCTCCCGGCCCGGCTTGACCGCCTTGACGGCACGCGCCAGGGACTCGCGCGTGCGCTCGATGAGCAGCGCGGACTCCTCGTCGACGGTCCCGACGGCGAACGTCGCGTTCGTGTCACCGTGCACACCGTCGATGTACGCGGTGATGTCGATGTTGACGATGTCGCCGTCCTGCAGGACGGTCGAGTCGGGGATGCCGTGGCACACGACCTCGTTGACCGACGTGCACAGCGACTTCGGGAACCCGCGGTAGCCGAGCGTCGACGGGTAGGCGTGGTGGTCGATGAGGTACTCGTGACCGATCCGGTCGAGCTCATCGGTGGTGACGCCGGGCACGATGCTGCGCCCGACCTCCTCGAGGGCGCGTGCTGCGATGCGCGCGGCGACCCGGATCCGTTCGATCGTCTCGGGAGCGACGACGTCCGTGCCCGTGTGGCGTGCCGGAGCGGGGTGCCCGACGTACTCCGGGCGGGAGATCGAGGCGGGGACTGATCGCCGGGGGCTCACGGTCCCGGGGGCGAGGGCACCTCTCGGCGCGTGCACGGACGACATACCTGGCAGTCTACGGACGAGGGCCGCCGCAGGCCCTCAGGGCGCGACGGAGGACCCATGACGGACACTGGCCAGCAGTTCTACTACAACGTCGCGACGCACCAGGTCGAGGAGGGCAGGGTCTCCGACTGGTCCCACCTGATGGGGCCGTACCCGACCCGGGAGGCCGCCCAGAAGGCGCTCGAGACGGCTGCCGCGCGCGCGCAGAAGTGGCAGGCCGAGGAGGAAGAGGAGGGCAGGGGACGCTGACCCTGATCCTGACCCTGAGCCGGGCTCAGGTCAGGAACGAGTGCTCGGCGTCGGGGAACGTCCCCGCCCGCACGTCGTCGGCGTAGGCGCGCGCCGCCTCGCCCAGCACCCGGCCGAGCTGCGCGTACTGCTTGGCGAACTTCGGCACCCAGTCGCCCATGCCTGCCATGTCGAGCCACACGAGCACCTGTCCGTCGACAGCCGATCCGGCACCGATGCCGATCGTGGGGATCCGCAGGATCTCGGTGATCCGGGCGGCGACGTCGCTCGGCACCATCTCGAGCACGACCGCGACGGCGCCCGCCTCCTGGAGCGCGAGGGCGTCGGCGCTCAGCTCCTCGGCCGCTTGGGTGCCTCGGCCCTGCACGCGCTTGCCGCCGAGCGTGTTCTCCGACTGTGGCGTGAAGCCGAGATGCCCGACGACCGGGATCCCGGCGTCGGTCAGGGCACGGACCTGTGCTGCGACACGGCGCCCGCCCTCGAGCTTCACGGCATGAGCGCCGGCCTCCTTGAGGAAGCGCACGCCGGTCGCGAGGGCCTGCGCGGGGCCGGACTCGTACGAGCCGAACGGGAAGTCGGCGACGACGAGCGCGCGGTGGGCGCTGCGGCTCACGGCCCGCACAGCCGGGATGAGCTCGTCGACAGTGACCGGGATGGTCGAGTCGTGCCCGAGGATCGTGTTGCCGATCGAGTCGCCGACGAGCAGGATGTCGATCCCGGCCTCGTCGAAGATGCGCGCGGTCGGCGCGTCGTACGCGGTGAGCATCGTCAGCTTCTCGCCGCGCTGCTTGGCCTCGCGCAGGTGG
>JAYTSH010000453.1:0-2284 GCA_043745755.1 Cellulomonas sp.
GTCCTCATCGAGACGATCACGGCGGCGTTCGAGATGGAGGAGATCCTCTACGAGCTGCGTGAGCACTGCGCGGGGCTCAACGCGGGCCGCTGGGACTACATCTTCAGCATCATCAAGAACTTCCGCTCGCGCGGCCCGCGGTTCGTCCTGCCCGACCGCGGCCGGATCACGATGGCCGTCCCGTTCATGCGCGCCTACACCGAGCTGCTCGTCGCGACGTGCCACCGGCGTGGTGCGCACGCCATCGGCGGCATGTCGGCGTTCATCCCCAACCGGCGCGACCCTGAGGTCACCGAACGTGCGCTCGCGCAGGTCACGGCGGACAAGGAGCGCGAGGCCGGCCAGGGCTACGACGGCACGTGGGTCGCGCACCCGGACCTCGTGCCCGTCGCCCGCGCCGTGTTCGACGAGGTGCTCGGCGACCGCCGCGACCAGCGCGACCGGCTGCGCGAGGACGTGCGCGTCACGGCCGCGGAGCTGCTCGACATCCCGTCCGCGGGGGGCGGCGAGCCCGACGCCGTGTCGGACGCCGGCGTCCGCGGCAACGTGTCGGTCGGCGTGCGCTACCTCGAGGCGTGGCTGCGCGGCAACGGTGCGGTCGCGATCGACAACCTCATGGAGGACGCAGCGACGGCCGAGATCTCGCGGTCGCAGATCTGGCAGTGGGTGCACCAGGAGGTCGTCACGGCCGAGGGCACCCGGCTCACCACGGACTCGGTCGAGGACGTCCTGACGTCCGTGCTCGACGGGCTGCAGCGGTTCGCCGGCGACCGGTACGACGACGCAGCCGAGCTGTTCCGTGAGGTCGCGCTCGACGACGCCTACCCGACGTTCCTCACGGTGCCCGCATACACCCGGTTCCTCGTGGACGTGCGCCCGCCGGCGTCGTCGGGCACAACCTCGCCTGGCACGGCAACGGCGACGTGACGGCAGCGGGCGCCCGGCCGCGAAAAGGCCTTGTCGGGCGCCCGTCGCGCACGTAGCGTCGACGCCACATGGGAAAGGAGGTGGTCCCCGAGTGAAGATTCTTGGGACGCGTGAGGTGACTGTCCGCTAGTCGCCCGAGCATTCGGACGGACTGCCTTGTCCCCCGCAATGCCGCATGGACCTCTGACAGGTCGGGCGGCGAGCGAGTACCCGGCAGTCACCGCAGCCCGTAGGAGCCGCGATCTCGTCCTTCGCGGCAGGGACCCCGTCTGGGGAACCGGCCCACGGGCTGTCCCATGCCCGGCGACCATCCGCGCGGCCCGCTCCCGCAACACCACGGGGCAGGGCCCAGCATGACGCCCGATGATCCAGATCCGCCCGACCTCGGGATTCTCCGGTCGTCCTATTCTTCTGGTCGTGGGACGCACAGCTCGAGTGCGCCGGGCCGCACGGTGATGGTGAGCGAGCGGCCCGGGTCGATCACGTCGCCGTCGAGCTGGCGGGGTTGGTCGCGGTCGCTGGCGACCGTGATCCGCGAGGCGCGCAGGACTTCCATGTGGGCCACATCACGGTGGCCGTGCAGCACGCCCCAGGCCAGGGCGAACCAGTGATGCAACCTGTGCGGCGCGAGGATCGCGACCTCGAGGTGCCCGTTGTCGGGCTCCGCTTCGGTGAGCAGGTGCACCCCACCCTGGAGGCGCCCGACGTTGCCGATCACCACGCTCCGGGCCCGCCGGAGCAACGGCGGATCGTCGTCAAGGGTGATCTGCACGCGCATCCGGCGGTCACGCAGGTGCCGCACAGCGGAGAGCACGTAGGCCGGTGCTCCGATCACGGCCTTGAGCCTGGTCGACGCGTCCCGCAGGAGCGCCGCGTCGAAGCCCATACCGGCCATCACAGCGAACGCCTGCCCGTTCGCGTCGCCGACGTCGATCCGTGTGCGATCCCCCTGGATGGCCAGCCGCGGTGTCGTTCGGGACACCGAAGTTGGTCGCCAGGAGGTTGCCGGTGCCGGCCGGCAGCAGGAGAGCAGTCCCAGCCTCCGGGCTGGTGGTCGCGGGAGCGTGGGCTACTCGGTGGGCAAGATCAGGCTCTTCACGTCGACGGCCTTCTCGATCATGCCGTTCTTGACCATGAAGTCGACGGTGGCGGACATCGCCGTGATGTCGGCGGCTGTGACGTCGGCGCTGAAGTCGTACTTGGCGGCCATGTCGCGGACCGCGGCCTCGGGCAGCTTCGTCTTCGCAGCGGTCATGGCGACGACCTCGTCGGGGTGGGCAGTCATGTAGTCCAGGACCGATCGGTGGGCCTCGCGGAAGGTCCGGACGATCGCGGGGTTCGCCTTGGCGAACGCCCG
>JAYTSH010000454.1:0-7236 GCA_043745755.1 Cellulomonas sp.
GATCTGGCCGGCGTCCTTCGGGTAGACGACAGCGGCGCCGCGCGGCATCGACAGGACGAAGTCGGCGAGCAGAGGACGCACCGCGAGGTACTCGATCCCGGCGGTGTTGCGCACGACCGAGCCTTCCGGCGCGCCGATGAGCTGCTCGTGCGTGAAGTAGCCCTTGTGGGTGTGGAACGACGCACCGGGCGTGAGCGTGATCGTGTGGAGCCGCCCGCGCGGATCCGTCAGCTGGACCCTGTCCCCCTCCCGGAGGGGCCCGCGGCGCTGCTCCGCCCCCGTGGCGGTCGGGGCGGTGGCTGCGGTCGGCTCGGGTGCGAGGGTCTGGTCGGTCACGATCGTCCAGTGTAGGAGTGCCTACGAGCGCAGGGCGGCGATGACGTCGACAGCTCGCACGAGAGCGACGACGCGACCGCCGCGCAGCGCCACGACGACGGGCGACATCCGGGTGGCCTGGCCGACAGCTTGGACGAACGCGGCTCCCTCGAGCGACGCATCCACGACAGCGCCGACCGGCAGCACGACCGAGACCGCGACGACCGGCGTGCTCGCCCGCTGCTCGGGCGCCACCGCGGCCGCCGCGGCGCGGTCCACGTACGCGGCGGGTCGGCCGTCGGGCGCGAGGACGACGACGTCATCGAGGCCTGCTGTCCCGCGAGCCCGGTCCGCGTCGGCCAGGGTCGCGTGCGCCTCGACGACCGCTGCGGGCAGCCCGACGGTGGCCACCGTGATCGCCGCCACCGCCCGGCCGGTTCGGGCGCCGGTGATCGCACCTGTTGCACCGCTCCACAGGAACGACCCGATGAGAACGGTCCACACGATCGTGTAGAGGTCCGGCGTCGATCCCGACATGAGCGGCAGCACGAGCGCCCAGGCCACGACAGCGACCGCCACGACCCGCCCACCCCAGCCGGCGACCACCGCGCCGCGGTGCCGATCGCCCGTCACGCGCCAGACGACCGCTTCGAGCACTCGCCCGCCGTCCAGCGGCAGCCCCGGGATGAGGTTGAAGAACCCGACGAAGCCGTTGGAGAAGGCCCCGGCGTACAGGAGAAGGCCGGCGAGGCCGGACGACGGCACGGCCTGAGCGGCGACCCAGCACGCGACCCCGATGACGAGGTTCGCCACCGGTCCGACAACAGCGACCAGCGCACTCGTCGCGGGCGTGGGCGCCGCACCGCCGAAGGCGGTGTGGCCACCCCAGAGCGTGATCGCGAACTCGTGCACGACCTGGCCGCGCGACCGGGCGACCAGCCCGTGCGCGAGCTCGTGGACCAGGACGGACACGAAGAGCAGGACGACGAAGCCGAGAGCGACGACGTACGTGAGCGCTCCGAGCTGGGGTGCCCGGGACTGCACGGTCGGCGCGAAGATCGCCGTGAGGACGACGGCGGCGAGCAGCCAGCTCGGGGCGAGGATGATCGGGGCGCCGGCTGCGCGGCCGATCACCCAGCCCTTGGTGCCACCCGGTCGACCGCCGCTGCTACTCACCGCGTCAGCCTAGGTGCCCGTCCTGGGCGGTCGGCACGCGCGGCGCCCATCGGTGTCAGGCCGGACACCTAGGCTCAAGCCGTGACCTCGACCGCGTTCCCCGATCCGACTGGCGGCACCACGTCCGGAGCGGCGTCCGACGAGGCCGCGCCCGAGGACGTCGCCGACACCGCTCGGCGCTCGGTGCCCGGGCTGTCGCCGTCGCGCGCCAACGACTTCCTGCGGTGCGCGCTGCTGTTCCGGCTGCGCGTCATCGATCGGCTGCCCGAGCCCCCCAGCGCCGCCGCGGCGCGCGGAACCCTCGTGCACGCGGTCCTCGAGCACCTCTTCGACCTGTCCGCGGGCGAGCGGACGCGCGACGCCGCGGTCGGGATGCTGCCGGGTGCCTGGCAGACGCTCCACACCGAGCAGCCCGCGTACCTCGACCTGTTCGACACCGAGGAGCAGTGGGACGCGTGGTTCGCGAGCGCCCGCGACCTCCTGGACACCTACTTCACGCTCGAGGACCCGAACCGCCTCCAGCCCCGCGAGCGCGAGGTGTTCGTCCGCACGCAGCTCGAGGACGGACCACAGCTGCGGGGGATCATCGACCGCTTGGACGTCGCACCGGACGGCGCGATCCGCGTGGTCGACTACAAGACCGGTCGCTCGCCGCGCGCCGGCTACGAGAGCACGGCGCTGTTCCAGATGCGGTTCTACGCCTACGTCCTGTGGCGCGAGCGCGGCGTGCTGCCGACGCTCCTGCAGCTCGAGTACCTCGGTGACGGACAGGTGGTGCGGCACGCGCCGAGCGAGCCGGAGATGGTCACGTTCGAGAGTCGGATCCGGTCGATCTGGGCCGGCATCGAGGACTCCGCCCGCTCGGGCGACTGGCGTCCCCGCCCATCGAGACTGTGCGACTGGTGCTCGTTCAAGGCGATGTGCCCGGCGTTCGGCGGCGTCCCACCGACAGTGCCCGAGGGTGCGGTCGAGGCCGCCATCGGCGTCGCACCGACCGTCGGCAGCGCGCAGGTCACGGCCTAGGAACCGTCAGACCCGAACGGTCGCCTCGACGTCGCGCAGGTCCAGCACGTCTCCCGCAGCAATCCGGGCCAGCTCGCCCAGCCCGAGGACCTCGAGCGACCGCACGCGGCTCACGCCGGCCCGTGCCGCGACCGGGGCCAGCACCTCGACGGCGACCACGCGCGCACCGGCCGACCCCGCCGAGGCAAGTCCGGACGGCGAGTCCTCGATCGCGACGCACCGTGAGATGTCGACCCCCAGCCGCTCGGCCGCGGTCAGGTACGGCTCAGGGTGCGGCTTGGGATGGCGCACCTCGTCCCCGCTCACCACGACGTCGAACACGCCGGCCATCCGGGCGAACGGATCGGCCAGCACGCTGAACGAGGAGGTCACCAGCGCGAGCGGCACCCCTGCGGTGACGAGCGTCGCGAGGAGGTCCTCGGCGCCGGCCTGCCACGGCACGGCCGACGCGACCGCGGCAGCGATGCGCTCGTTCAGGAAGTCGCAGATCGCGTCGTCCGGCAGGTCCACCCCGCGCGACCTCAAGGTCGCGGAGCTCAAGGACATGGACTGGCCGATCATCGCGAGACCGTCCTCGCGCGTCCAGACCCCGCCGTGCGCCTCGACGAGCTCGGTCTCCGCGCTCATCCAGTACGGCTCGGTGTCGATGAGCGTGCCGTCCATGTCCCAAAGGACCGCGGCGGGCAGAGGCTGAGCGGTCAGGTCGGGCACCCGGTCATCCTACGAGACGACCCGCCGAGGCGACCCGGGAGCCGCCCATGCGCGGGCGTCCTAGGCTGACGGGATGACCGAGCAGGCGCACCCGCCGACCGAGCTCCCCCCGCGGGAGACGATCCTGCTTGCCGCGTTCGAGGGCTGGAACGACGCGGGCTCCGCCGCGAGCCAGGCCCTCGAGCACCTGCATGAGGTGTGGGGGGCCGAGCAGGTCGACGAGCTGGACCCGGAGGAGTACCACGACTTCCAGGTGAACCGACCGGTACTCGGCATCGGCCCCGACGGTCGCCGTGAGATCACGTGGCCGACGACGGCCGTCGCCGTCGCGACGGCACCACGCTCCGGGCGCCAGGTCGTGCTGGTCCACGGGATCGAGCCGTCGATGCGCTGGCGCCGCTATTGCACCGAGCTGCTCGACATCGCCGCCGGTCTCGGTGTGAGCACTGTCGTCACGGTCGGTGCGCTGCTCGCGGACGTGCCCCACACGCGCCCGATCCCGGTCACCGCGACAAGTGAGGACCCGGCGGTGCGTGAGCTGCTCGGAGTCGATCCGAACACCTACGAGGGGCCGACGGGCATCGTCGGCGTGCTGCAGCACGAGGCCGAGGTCCGCGGCATGCGGGCGCTGTCGCTGTGGGCCGCCGTGCCGCACTACGTGGCGCACCCTCCGTCTCCCAAGGCGACGCTCGCGATCCTCGCGCGCCTCGAGGGGCTGCTGGGTGAGCCGATCGCGCTCGGCGACCTGCCCGACGACTCGATCGCCTGGCAGGCGGGGGTCGACGAGCTCGCGAGCGAAGACAGCGAGATCGCCGAGTACGTGCACCAGCTCGAGCAGGCGAAGGACACCGCAGATCTGCCCGAGGCGAGCGGTGAGGCCATCGCCCAGGAGTTCGAGCGGTACCTGCGGCGCCGTGACAAGGGCACCGGCGGCTGAGGGACACCGGCGGCTGAGGGCTAACGGCGACTCAAGAGCTACCGCGGCCCAGGGCTACAGCCGGACGCCCAGCAGGGCGTTGACCGCACGTGAGACCACCCCCGGCGCGCCGATCACGGTGTCGGCCGTGCCGTCGGCTCGCAGCGCGTCGTCGGCCCAGACGTCGACCGCCGCGAGCGCAGCCGGTGCGTCGAGGTCCGCGCTCAGGGCCGCTCGGACGGCTGCGAGGGTCACGGTCGCGTCCGGTCCGCCGTTCCCGGACACGGCCCGCTGCCACCGGTCGAGGCGCGCGCGGGCGAGGTCGAGATCCGCATCGGTCCAGTCCCAGTCGGCCGCGTAGTGGTGCGCGAGGATCGCGAGCCGGATCGCCATCGGGTTCTCACTGAGCGCACGCAGCCGGGAGACCAGCACGAGATTGCCGCGCGACTTGCTCATCTTCTCGCCGTGGAGCCCCACCATCCCGGCGTGCACGTGGATGCGGGCACCCTGGCCCGCGTCGAGCAGGCGGGCGTGCGACGTGCTCAGCTCGTGGTGCGGGAAGCGCAGGTCGACGCCGCCGCCCTGCACGTCGAACGGCAGACCGAGGCCGTCGCGCGCGATCACGGCGCACTCGATGTGCCAGCCGGGTCGACCGCTGCCGAGCTCCCCGCCGTCCCACGCGGGCTCTCCCGGACGCTCACGGCGCCACAGGAGCGGATCGAGCGGATCGCGCTTGCCCGCGCGGGCCGGATCGCCGCCGCGCTCGGCGAAGAGCGCGAGCATCTCGTCTCGCCCGAGACCGGCGACGCGACCCAGGTCCGGGTCGACGCTGAGATCCGCGTAGATGTCGCCGCGGCCGTGCCCGGCCGCATCCGGCTCCTCGACACGGTATGCAGCGCCGGCCGCGAGGAGATCGCGCACAGCCTGGGCGACCGTGGGGATCGACTCGACGGCGCCTGTGTAGACATCGGGAGGGACGACCCCGAGGGCTGTCATGTCCTCGGCGAAGAGCGCTGTCTGCTCGATCGCGAGATCCCGCCAGTCGACGCCCGTCGCGAGGGCCCGTTCCAGGAGCGGGTCGTCGACGTCGGTGACGTTCGACGCGTACCGCACGCGCTGGCCGGCATCGCGCCACGACCGCACGAGCAGGTCGAAGGCGACGTAGGTCGCGGCATGGCCGAGGTGGGTCGCATCGTACGGCGTGATGCCGCACACATACAGCGTCGCGGTGTCACCGGTCGCCGCGACGACAAGCTCGCCGGTCGAGGTGTCTCTTACCCTGACGGGCCCTCCACGTCCGGGGAGCTGAGGGATCTGCGGGCGCGGCCAGGTGAGCACAGCGGCAGCCTAACTGGCCCCAGGCACCCGCCCTGTCCCCGTCCGAGCGCGACCGCCCTGGTCCCGACGTCTCGGCGTGCGACCGCTCAGCCTGCGACCGCTCAGCCTGCGACCGGCGCGGCCCCGACCGCGTCGAGCGCACCGGTGAGCAGGAGCACCACGACGACGAGGGCCAGCACGATCCGGTAGATCACGAACGGCATGAAGCTGTGCGTCGTGATGAGCCGCAGGAACGCGATGATGACGACATAGCCGACCGCGAAGGCCACGACCGTCGCGATGAGCGTCACACCGACACCCGGTGTGCCGCCCTTTCCGAAGTCGCCCACGCTCTTGGCGAGCTCGTAGAGCCCCGAGGCGAGCACCGCAGGGATCGCGAGCAGGAACGAGTACCGGGCCGCAGCCTCGCGCGTGTAGCCGAGCAGCAGGCCCGCGGTGATGGTGCCGCCCGAGCGGGAGACGCCGGGGATCAGCGCGAGGGACTGGGCGAACCCGAAGGCCACGGCATGGCGGGGCGTCAGCTCGTCGAGGGAGCGGTGTTTCGCTCCCACCCGGTCCGCCCAGCCCAGGATCAGCCCGAACACGACCAGCATGAGGACGATCAGCCACAGGTTGCGGAACGAGCTCTCGATCGAGTTCTTGAACGCGAGCCCCAGCACGACGATGGGGATGCTGCCGAGCGCGATGAACCACGCCATGAGCGCGTCCCGGTCGAGCGGCTCCCCCTCCGGCGCACCCATCCTCGCGCGCAGGTCCGTGCCGCGGTCGCCGCGGACCGCGCGCCACCAGGCCGTGCAGATCCGGGCGATGTCTCGACGGAAGTACAGCAGGACCGCGGTCTCCGTCCCGATCTGGGTGATGGCGGTGAACGCCGCACCGGGATCAGCCTGGCCGATCAGCTCGCCGACGATGCGCAGGTGCGCGCTCGAGGAGACCGGGAGGAACTCGGTCAGTCCCTGGACGAACCCGAGGACGATCGCTTCCGCTGCACCCATGCCTGCTGTCACGAACCGAAACGATAGCCGAACGGGTTGCGCGCCGCAGTCACGTGCGGAGCGCACGCGCCGGTTAACCTTCGCGTCATGGAACAGCGTCAGCTCGGCCGTACCGGCCTTCGGGTCTCCCACCTCGGCCTGGGCACGCTCACCTGGAGCAGGGACACCGACGAGCACGAGGCCCGCGAGCAGCTGCGGGACTTCGTCGATGCCGGCGGAACGCTCCTCGACACGTCCGCGTCGTATGCCGACGGGGGCGCGGAGGAGCTCATCGGCTCGTTGCTCGGCGACGTCGTCGCGCGCAAGGACGTCGTGCTGTGCACCAAGGCCCGTGTGCGGAGCGCGGCGTCGGGCGGCGGCGCGGACGCCTCGCGAGGCGGGCTGCTCAGCACGCTCGACGCGTCGCTGCGCCGGTTGGGCACCGACCACGTCGATCTCTGGCTCGTCCAGGTCCCCGACCCGCACACGCCCCTGCCCGAGACCGCCTCGGCACTGCGGCTCGCCGTGACCAGCGGGCGCGCTCGGTACGTCGGACTCTCGAACCATCCCGGCTGGCAGGTCGCGCGCGCCGCGACGCTCCTCGCTGCCGACGTCGGGCTCGCCGCGGTCGAGGTCGAGTACTCCCTGTTGGAACGCGGCATCGAGCGCGAGGTGCTGCCCGCAGCGGCCGACCTGGGCATCGGCGTGCTGGCCTGGTCACCGCTCGGTCGCGGGGTGCTGACCGGCAAGTACCGCCGCACGATCCCTGCCGACTCGCGCGCC
>JAYTSH010000455.1:0-6364 GCA_043745755.1 Cellulomonas sp.
CGGCGGTCATCGCCAGCAGTGCAGCGAGACCTTCGCGGGTGTCGGTTGACGGCGTGCTGTGCTCGTGCAGCGACACGACGCCCGCCGCGGCCGCCGACCGCAGTGCGAGCCGGTAGAGGTCGTCGCGGCGACCGTTGGGGACGTCGCGCACCACCTCGAGCGCCCTCGCATGGGCGGTTCCGTCGACCCGGCCGTCGTCGTGCCAGCCGGCCAGGCTCCGCAGCCCCGCAACCTCCGCGAACGACGAGGACACGACGGCCGAGTGGGCATCGGCACGGGCCAGGTACACCGGCGCCCCGCCACCGGCACGGTCCAGGTCGTCGAGCGAGGGTGCGCGGCCCTCGGGCCACCTGTGATCGTCCCAGCCGAACCCGAGCAGCGGCTGCGCCCACGCGTCGGACGGACCGTGGCGGGCGTCCTCGGCTGTGCGGTGGACGGCTGCGAGGACGTCCGCGAGCGAACCGGCTCCCGCGCCGGACGAGAGGTCGATGCCCTCGAGCGCCAGACCGGTTGCGAGGACGTGCGCGTGCGCGTCGACGAACCCCGGGGCCACGAGCGCGCCGTCGAGGTCGACCACCTCGTCCGCCCGGGGCGCCAGGCCGTCAGCTGTGTCGTCAGCGCCGATCCAGGCGATCGTGGCACCGTCGACGAGGATCGCCTCCGCGAACGGGTCGGCGGCCGAGTGGATGACGCCGTGGCGGTACAAGGTGGAGGTCACATCGGACAACCCTAGTGACGACAGAACGTGGCCACCCGTCGAGCCGCCGCACCATCACGAGGACGAGTACGCGACGACTCCTCGGCGGAGCGCTGAGACGGCCTGGTGGGCCGTGTGCGCCAGGGCGGGGTCGGGTGCCGCCTGCGACAGCTGGTCGAGCAGGTCGATCACCTGCTTGCACCACCGCACGAAGTCCCCTGCAGCGAGGTCGCTGCCCCGCAGGACGGCGGCGAGGTTGCGGCCCGCAGCCCAGCGGTGCACGGACTGCACCAGCCCCAGGTCGAGCGGGACGGTCGCCTCGAGCCGGTGCGCGGCCTCGAAGTCCTCGAGCTCCGACCAGATGCGGACCGTCTGCTCGAGGGCACGACCGAGCTTGCCCTGCGGTCCGCCCGGCACCGCTGGCTCGGACTCGCGGTCGTCGCGCCGTGACGAGTAGACGAGCGTCGAGACAGCCGCCGCCAACGCCGGCGCATCCAGACCGTCCCACGCCCCGCGGCGCACGCACTCGGCGAGCAGCAGGTCGTTCTCGGCGTACAGCCGGCGCAGCCACTGGCCGTCTGCGGTGACGACCATGCGGTCCCGCGCCTCCCCCGGTCCCTCGGGGACGACGAGGTAGCCGAGCTGCTGCAGCACGTCGCAGATGCGGTCGAACACCTTCGCGATCGAGCCCGTCCGGCCCTCGATGCGGTGCACGAGGGCGTCGTGCTCGGAGCGCAACCGTGCCCAGCGTTCTGCCCATCGTGCATGTTCCTCACGGTCCGGGCAGCTGTGGGACGGGTGAGCACGGAGGCGGCGGCGCAGGTCGGTCAGCACCGCGTCGTCGCCCGAGCTCGCGCGACGGTCGGCGCGCCGCCCCGAACCACGCGCGGACGTGGGCGCGGCGCCGTGGTGGCCGCCGTCGGGCACCGAGGCACGCAGAGCGGCGGCGAGATCGCGGCGCGCGGCCGCGACGCGAGAGTTGAAGCCGCGAGGGACGCGCAGGTACCCGACCGTGCGGGCACCGGTCCCCACGTCGGAGACCTCGAGGCGCCGGACCTGCCGGTCGGTCGTCAGGACCGTCGGCCGAGGCCCCTCGAAGCCGCCCGGTGAGCCGGGGTCCAGGACGACGGCGTGCGCGGGCCGGCGACCTGCGGGCAGCTCGAGCACGTCACCGACCCGGAGACCCTCGAGCGAACGCGCGACCTCGGCAGCACGCGCCGCCGACGACTGCCGGGTCAGCTCTCGCTCGCGCTCGTTGATCCCGCGGCGTAGGCCGGCGTACTCGGCGAAGTCACCGAGGTGGCACTGCATCGCCTTGGCGTACCCGTCGAGCGCCTCGGCGTGGCCCTGCGCCTGGCGCGCCAGCCCGACGACGCCGCGGTCGGCCTGGAACTGGGCGAACGACGTCTCGAGCACCTCGCGGGCACGGTCGCGACCGACCTGCGCGACGAGGTTGACGGCCATGTTGTAGGTCGGGCGGAAGCTCGAGCGGAGCGGGTACAGGCGCTTGGAGGCGAGCCCGGCGAGCGCGACCGGGTCGAGGCCGGGGTGGGCGACCACGACGGCGTGGCCCTCGATGTCGATCCCGCGCCGTCCCGCGCGCCCGGTGAGCTGCGTGTACTCCCCCGGCGTGATGTCGACGTGCGCGGACCCGTCCCACTTGACGAGCTTCTCGAGGACCACGGATCGCGCCGGCATGTTGATTCCCAGCGCGAGCGTCTCGGTCGCGAAGACGGCCCGCACGAGGCCGCGCGCGAACAGGTCCTCGACGGTCTCCTTGAAGAGCGGGAGCATCCCGGCATGATGTGCCGCGACGCCGCGCGCGAGAGCCTCGACGAAGGCCCAGTACCCGAGGACGTCGAGGTCCTCGTGCGGGATCGTCGCGCACCGCTCCTCGACGGTGCGCCGGATCTCCGCCTCTTGCGCCGGCGTCGTGAGGCGCACGCCCGCCGCGAGGCACTGCGAGACGGCCGCCTCGCAGCCGATGCGGGAGAAGATGAAGAAGATCGCGGGCAGCAGCTCGGCGTTCTCGAGCAGGTCGACGACGGCGAAGCGCGGCGTGGGGCGGCCGGTGCCGGGACCCGGGCCGCGGCTGTGACTACGCACCCCGCGGTCGCTTGCCCCGCGTCGGCCACGGTGCCGCGGGCCCTCCTCGCGCTCAACCCGGTGCAAGAGGTGTGCGACCTCGGGGTTGATGGGCGGGTGCACGCCCGGGTCGGTCGGGTCTACCGGGCCGGCGTACAGGTCGTGGAGCCCCCCGCGGACGAGCACGTGCTGACTGAGCGGCACGGGTCGGTGCTCGCTCACGACGACGACGGTGTCGCCACGCACCATCGTGAGCCAGTCGCCGAACTCCTCGGCGTTGGACACCGTCGCGGACAGCGAGACGAGCTGGACGTCGGCGGCAAGGTGAAGGATGACCTCTTCCCAGACGGGCCCGCGGTAGCGGTCGGCGAGGTAGTGCACCTCGTCCATGACGACGAACCCCAGACCGTCGAGCGTCCGCGAGCCTGCGTAGAGCATGTTGCGCAGGACCTCGGTCGTCATGACGACGACGGGCGCCTCGCCGTTGACCGTCGTGTCTCCCGTGAGCAGCCCCACGGCCGGCGCGCCATGGCGACGGACGAGGTCGCCGTACTTCTGGTTCGAGAGCGCCTTGATGGGCGTCGTGTAGAACGCCTTGCGACCTGTCGCGAGCGCAAGATGTACGGCGAACTCGCCGACGACGGTCTTGCCGGCTCCGGTCGGCGCTGCGACCAGCACCCCGCTACCGCGCTCGACCGCCTCGCACGCCTCGACCTGGAACTCGTCGAGCTCGAACTCCAGGCCCGAGCGGAACGTCGCCAGCTCCGTGCGCCCGGCCAGCTCGCGTCGCCGGGAGCTGGAGTACCGGTCCGCAGGGGACCCCTGGGCGGGGTCCGGTGCTTGCCTGCTCGTCGTCGGGGCCACGCCCTTCACCCTAGGTGACCTGACGGACGCGCAGCCCTCAGGCGAGCACGTGGACGGCGCCGGGGTGCACCTGCGCGAGCAGCGGAACCGGGCCGAGCCGCTCCCCGTCGGCGAACGCGTCGGGCGGCATGTCGCCGAGTGCTCCGATCGGCTCGATCAGAACCGTCCGGGACCGGAACACCTGGACGGCCGGGTGATGGACGTGGCGTCCTGAGTAGATGCTCGGGAAGATCTGGACGACGCCAAGCTTCGTGAATGGCCCCGCCACGACGACGTCGAGCAGGCCGTCGTCCAGCAGTGCATCGGGAGCGATCTTCATGCCGCCGCCGAACCACGGGGTGTTCGCGACGGCCACGAGAGTCCCGGCCGACTCCCAGACGACGTCGTCGAGGGTCAACCGGTACCCGTACGGGCGGAACCGGCCGAGCTCGGTCCCGAGCGCACGCACGTAACGCGCACCGCCGCGCGGCCAGGTCAGGGCGTTCGCCCGCGCGTTGATCGCCGCATCGATCCCGCAGGAGAGCACTCCCAGGTACCACTCGTGGGCAGAGTGGAGCGGAGGGCGGACACTCACTGCGTCGATGGCGCGCGGCCCGCGCGCCAGGCCGTGCTCGATCGCAGTGACCCCGGCGTCGACGTCGCCGAGCGGGAGCCCCAGGGCGCGCGGCAGGTCGTTGCCGGTCCCTGCAGCGATGATCCCGAGCGGCAGGCCGGTGTCGGCGACGACGTTCGCGCCGAGGTGGACCATGCCGTCGCCACCGACGACCACCAGGGCGTCCAGGCCGTCGACCGCGGCGTGCCGGGCCCGCGCGGTGGCCGTCTCGAGGTCGGCCGCCGAGAGGTCCTCGACCGTGTGGCCGCGACGCCGGAGCGTCTCGATCGCATGCACACCTGCGCGGCGGCCGTGACCGCCGTCCGCGGTCGGGTTGACGACGACTCCCAGAGTCGTCATCCGCCGTCCGCACGCGTGCCGTCGAGCCTGGGCAGTCCGTCGGCGATCCGCTTCTTGTCGATCCGCCGGTCGTGGACCATGCAGACGCCCAGTGCGGCGAAGTACAGCACGATGATGGGCGCCGCCATGACGATCATGGTGATCGCGTCTGGGGTCGGGGTCATCACTGCCGAGAACACGAATGCGAGCAGGACGGCCCAGCGCCACCCCTTGGCCCACGACTGGGCTCGGACCAGGCCGGCGAAGTTCACCGCGACCATCACGACGGGCAGCACGAACGCCAGCCCGAACGCGATGACGAACTGCATGACGAAAGTGAGGTACACCTGGGCGTCGATCAGGTTGGCGGCACCCTGGGGCGTAAAGTCCGTCAGCACCCGGACGGCTGTGGGCAGCGTCCACCAGGCCAGCCAGGAGCCCGCGAGGAAGAGCGGCACCGCGGCGCCGAGGAAGCCGATCGCGTAGGTCCGCTCACGCCGTGTCAGGCCCGGGGTGATGAACGCCCACAGCTGGTAGAGCCACCACGGGCTCGTCACGATCATCCCGAGGAACAGCGAGACCTTGATCTTCATGTCGAAGGCTGTCGCGATCCCCGAGAAGTTCACCGAGACGAAGCCACCGCGGTGGGCCGCCGTGTCGAGGAGCGGCTGCTGGAGCGCCGTGAACACCGGGTCGTACAGGATCCACCCGAAGACCGCACCGACGGCCAGACCGCACGCGGCGAGGAAGAGCCGCTTGCGCAGCTCGCGCAGGTGCTCCCGCAACGGCATCCGACCGTCGAGATCTCCTCGACGGCTCTGGGGTGGCACCGCGGATCAGGTGCGCGGCGGGGCGCCGCCGTCGAAGCCCTCGTACGGCGGCGGCAGAGCGGCCGGCGGTGCCTTGTCGGGAGCCGCAGCGGGAGGTGTGGTGACGGGGGGCGTTGTCGGGGTCGCCGGCTTGTCGTCCTCGGTCAGGTCCTTGATCTCGGCCTTGAAGATCTTCAGGGACTCACCGACGCTCTTGGCCAGGTCCGGAAGCCGCTTCGCTCCGAACAGGAGCAGGACGACGACAAGCAAGACGATCACATGCCACGGCTTCAATGCATTCATGACGGTCTCTCCAACGGACTCGGTTGGTGCTGCGGAGATACTATCTGGGTCCAGCGGTGGGTCCCGAACGCACCGGGGTCAGGCGGTCACCGACTGAAAGCCCGCCAGCGCGCGAAGGTGGCGACGTGACGCTCGGCACGGCGCAGGGCACGCTCGCGGCGAGCCGTGCGGAGCTCGTCGACCCGCGATCGCAGAGCAGCGCGATCGTCGAACAGCTGGGCGCGCAGCGGCAGGGCGCCGTCGGGGCCTGCGGCCTCTGGCGTCGCGTCGCCGAGCCGACTCAGCGCGTCCGCCGCGCGGCCCAGCTCGCTCAGGAGCGCCGCTGCCTTGCGCCACAGGTTCCGGCCGAGGAAGAAGGCACCGACCAGCGTCCCCACCACGAGGACGGTCCACCCCACGAACCAGAGCATCACGGCAGCCTAGCCGCGGTCCGGTTCGGAGAACGGGCCGTACGCGGCCAGCGCAGACCGGGCGACCGAGGCGACGTCGCGCGCGACGGACGTGGGCCGCACCTCGAGGACCTCACCGGCCGCCTGGAGCAGGAGGTGGCGAAGCCAGGCCTGGTCGACGACCCGCAGATCGACCTCGAAGGTGCCGTCGGCCAGGTTTCGCACGTCCTCCACGGGGACGCTCTCGGCAACCCAGCGGCCCCGGCTCGTCAGGTGCAGCGTGACG
>JAYTSH010000456.1:0-2815 GCA_043745755.1 Cellulomonas sp.
GCGGATACCCGCAGCCCCTGAGTGGAATCTAGCGGAAATCCGTGGTTGTGACGGGTGCGGACGTCACAAATCGGCAACGAGGCCAGCGTCGATCCGCGACAGCTGCTGACTCCGTGGTCTGAGACCGCTTCCAGCGCGACCAGAGAGGTCCGATGCCTGGCATCATCACGACGATGACCGTCGGAGCATCCCCCGCGCGGCGGATGTAGGACGAGGGGCAGGGCGCCGTCGTGCCGGGCCTGGCGTGATCTGGATGGGTCGGATCGCGGGCTCCGGCGTCCCCGTGCCGGACATCAGTTCCATTCCCGACACGTACGACGGCAGCCGTGATGGTTCTGCCGCTCGGAGCCATGTTCGTGCTCATGAAGACGGCGGAGCGGGCGGCGTTCGATCGGATCGACGTCTGGCTGCGGCGTGACGAATCACGATCCACGACCGGACGGCCATCCCCGCCGCCGGCGAGGACAGCTACGAGAGCGCGATCACCCTGCCCGACGGGATGACGGTGCAGTGCCTGATCGTCGCCGACGGGACCCATGAGATCGCCTGCGGCGCCGGCTACGACCGCACCACGCTGCGCAGGCTGGTCCCCGCCGACGGATCCGCGTCGTGAGTTGAGCGGCACGGATGATCAGCGGCTGCGCGGTCACCCTGCGTTGCTGCGGCTGTCTTCTGGGTCCAGGAGCATCTTCTCCGTCGACGCCACGACCACCCCGACCTTTGAAGCCTCCGGGCCGCGAGGGCGCGACACGGGCGCGGTGAGTCCCCGACCCGGATCGCCCAGGCCCTCGGGGTCTCGCGCGCGACCGTGTACCGGCACCTGAACCTTGGCGACGGGGCGGTCGTGAACGACCGATGACGCCACGGAACTGATGGCGTCCTGGACGATCGACCGAGCAACCGCAGCCTGCAAGTAGCGTTGCACGTGACCCTGGCTTACCAAGGGTTATGAGCGCAACCGATGGTACGGTGGTCTGATGGCAAAGGAACAGCCTAGGCGGCCCGCCGGCGAACCCCTCGGGGGCCGGTGGTCGGTTGGCGCCCGGCCGGAGGCGGAACTGGCCCTGGACGAGTCATGGCCGCAGTTCAGCACCGAAACCGTGCAGTGGCGCTCCGCTGACGGCGAGTACGGCCCGCGCGCGAGCCGCAGCCAGCACCAGGGCCCGTACGAAGCGGCCATCCCCCCGACCATCGCCGGCGCGCGGATCCAGCTGTCCCCCGAGGTCGTCGCGCTGGTTGCCGAAGCCAGCGCGGAGATCGCACGCTTCGACGGGGAGACGCTCGGCGCCTCAACCTCGTTCGCGGCGCTGCTCCTGCGCACCGAGGCTGCCAGTTCCTCCCAGATCGAGAACCTCACATCCTCCGCGAAGGCGATCGCACTCGCCGAGCTCGGACGCAAGGGCCGAGCCAACGCGGACGAGATCGTCGCCAACGTCAACGCCATGACCCGGGCGCTGCAGGTCTCGAGCGAGCTGGACGCGAACAGCATCCTGGAGATGCACCGCGTGCTCATGGTCGCTCACATGCCGGCCGCCGCCGGGAAGTGGCGCAGCGAGCAAGTGTGGATCGGTGGATCTAGCCGTAGCCCGCACGGCGCGGCGTACATCGCCCCCGTCCACGAGCGGGTCCCGGGTGCGATCGACGACCTTGTCGCGTTCATCGGACGCGACGACCTGCCCGTCCTGGCACAGTCCGCGGTCGCCCACGCCCAGTTCGAGTCCATCCACCCGTTCCCCGACGGCAACGGGCGCACCGGGCGTGCGCTGCTGCACGCCGAGATCCGCAACGGGGGCCTCGCCCGGCACGCGATCGTTCCCGTGTCGGCGGGACTACTCACCGACACCGACCGGTACTTCCAGGCGCTGACCGCCTACCGCGACGGCGACGTTGAGCCCATCGTCACCGAGGTCGCCGGTGCGGTCTTCCCGGCCCTGGCGAACTCCCGTCAGCTCATCGACGACGTCACCAGCGCCCGTGCCGGTTGGAACGACCGGATCAAGGCTCGCCGCGGAGCTGCCGCTTGGACGCTTGCCGACGCTGTGATGACGCGACCGGTCGTCGATGCGAAGCTCAGCGCCGAGCTGCTCAACGTCAGCACTGTCACCGCCCAGTTGGCGATCGACCGGCTCGTGGAGGACGGCGTCCTCGAGCAGATCGGCCATGGGCAACGTGACCGTGTCTGGCAGGCCAGCGAAGTCCTGGGGGCCATGGACCGGTTCGCGGACCGGTCTCACCGCCGGGTCTGGTGAGACCGCCGGCACAGGGGCGGTGGTCTCGTCGGCGGAGGCGCGGCAAGATGGTGGGTGGCCCCGGCCAGCTCAGCAAATCGCGTCGGTGACGGTCCACGTTCCCTCGAGGGCGAACACGTGCCTGTTGTCGTCGTCGACCCCGTCGCACTGCAGGGTCTCGCGGGTCGCGGGTGTCCCCCGGAACCTCCGGTCCCGGGACTTGGTGAGGACGGCTCGGACGCCGCTGGCGCCACTGGTGGACCACACGATCAGGACCTCGTCCTTGTCCCGGGTCGCGACGTCGCCCACCACGACGGGGATCCGTCCCGCCGGGACCGGGTAGCCGGTCGGCTCCGGGCGGTCCAGGCCCAGGACCTCGTACGCGTGGGCGTACTTCACGGCCAGTCGGGCCCGTAGGTCAGGGGCAAGCAAGCGGGTCCGCCATGGGTCGGTGTTGTCGGCCAGGTCGGACGCCTTCACCGTCACGGCGGATCTGGCGCGAGCACGGGATCCAGCCGTGGCGCACCGGGGGTTTCCGGTTCTCGACCGACCCGCAGCTGGAGGCCAAGGTCATCGATGTCGTCGGG
>JAYTSH010000457.1:0-4969 GCA_043745755.1 Cellulomonas sp.
GTGCTCTCGGCCGACCACCGCCGGTAATCGATGTCGTCCGGGAGCAGACCATCGGTACTGACCCCGCCGGTGCCCTTGCCCCCCCGCAGGCACTCAGCCGTCAGCCGCGCATAGAAGTCCTTGTTCGGGGTGTCCTGCTGACGTCGGCCCGCCGCAACCAACCACCAACCTCGCAGGGGTACCTCGTACGCTTCCGGAGAGTCCAGATCCCCTGCCGCGCCACGCTCATCATTGGTCTTGACCTTGAACCACACTCGGTCGTTCAGGCTGAAAACCCGCTCGGCACCGCCGGCCCCGACTTCTTCGGGGAGATCCTGGGCCTTCCTGACCAATGGCTGATCGAGCTGCTCGAGTGCCTTGTCCAGTGGCGGGAAGACGAGCCCCAAGTCCCGAAGGGCACGGAGCGTCGGCCTCACGGAGAGTCTCACGAGGCGACCGTATCGCGGCGCGCGGACACGGCCGCGAAGCGGTCACCCGGCGTCGCTACGAGTCAAGTCCTCCGAGGTCATCGAGCTCAGAGGGGCTCAGGCCGGTGAGCAGCGAGACGGCGGACTTCGTGGAGCCGTCAAGGGAGCGAAGGGCCTCCAGCACGCCGGACTGGATGAGCTCGCGGTGCGTCTCTACGTACTCGCGGACAGCCGCATCCACGACGTCCTTCTTCGAGCGCTGCAAGAAGTGGGCGGCGTGGGAGATGAGCTTGTCGGTCTCGGCGTCGACCTTGATCGGCGCGGTCACGGTGGCCATGCATCCTCCTGGGTTGGTACCAAAGTACCCAAGGTTGCTTTGGGTGACAAGAGCGCAAACCTACCCCGTCGTCACCGACCGGGTGATCCGGTGTGCTCCGGCGGCACCAGCCAGGCGGCCGCTGCGCGATGGTGCTGGGCGGGTCCGCGACTGCTACCAGAACTGCTACCACGACCCGCCGGCTCGTCTGCACCCACCTAAGCCAAAGGGCCCGCCACCCACGTCGCCGCAGGTCACGGGCCCTTCACCACGCGGAGGATGGGGGATTCGAACCCCCGAGGGCTTTCACCCAACACGCTTTCCAAGCGTGCGCCATAGGCCACTAGGCGAATCCTCCTGGCCGACAGAGGATACCCGAGATGGCGCGGGCCTCGTGCGCGCGATCGCGACCGGTCCGTGCTCAGTCGCCGGCCGGCTCACGCATCGCGAGCCGGGTGAGCGACTGCGACACCCCGGCCGCCCGTTTGAGTCGTCGGACGAACCAGTCGAGCGACGCGGCGTCGCGCACGACGGCGTGCACGAGGTAGTCGTACGCGCCGGTGACGTGCACGGCGTCGAGGATCTCGGGGAAGGCTCCCGACGCGCGTGCCGCTGCGAAGTCCTCGAACGTGACCTCGGGGCGTAGGCGGATGTCGACGAACACCTCGAGGCCCCCACGGCACCAGCGTGGGTCCAGCGAGCGACGTCGTCGCGGACGTTCGCCCGGTTCGTCGGGCTCACCGCTGTCAACCCGATCACCGCGCTCGCGTTTGTCTCGGTCGCCGTCGGGCTCGCTCCACATCTCGGCGGGGCCGGGCGCGCGGCCTTCGTCGCCGGGGTGGCGTCCGCGTCGGCAGCCTGGCAGCTGACGCTCGCCGCAGCCGGGTCGACGCTGCGCACCCGGCTCGGGGATTCCGCACGCACGTGGCTCTCGGTCGTCGGGCACGGCACCGTCGTCGTGCTCGCGGCGGTCGTCGCCTTCGCGTGACATGCGACGGGGACAACCCTCCGTGGCGCTCGCGAGGGGGTGGTCAGGGTTCGTGCTCGACGATCGGCGGACGGCCACGGGCTGTCCGGGGCACGTGTTAGAGATGTCTGCGTGACGTCACCGGAGGATCACCGCACCGCTCCCGTCGGCGCGCCGAGGTGAGCCGCGCGACGCTCGCTGTCCGCCGGGTCCGCGGCGACGAGGGCGGCCCTCCGCCGCCGGGATCCTGGTTCGGCGAGGTCCCGGCGGTCGCCCAGCTGCTCCGTGACGGCTGGGCACTCGCGCCCGTGACGGTCCTCGTCGGGGACAACGGCGCAGGCAAGTCGACTCTGGTCGAGGCGCTCGCCCGGGCCTTCGGGATGGCGGCCGAGGGTGGCTCGACGGGGTCGCGGCATCTGACGCGCGAGACGGAGTCGGAGCTCTGGCGCCATCTCGTCCTGGAACGCGACCTCGGCGCGCCCCGGCGGGCCTTCTTCGTGCGGGCCGAGACGATGCACTCGTTCTACGCGTACCTCGAGGACAACCCCGGTGGGCAACCCGAGCCGCAGTTCCACCGGATGTCCCACGGGGAGTCGATCCTCGCGCTCGTCATGGACCGTATGGTCAAGCCGGGGTTCTACGTGTTCGACGAGCCGGAGTCCGCGCTGTCGTTCGCGGGCTGCCTCGCACTGCTGACCCACCTGAACGGCCTCGTGTCCGACGGCTCCCAGGTCGTCCTCGCTACGCACTCACCCGTGCTGGCCGCGATGCCGGGGGCGGACATCGGGGAGGTCGGGGAGTGGGGGATGCGCCGGTGCGCCTGGGAGGACCTCGATCTGGTCCGGCGCTGGCGCGGGTTCCTCGACGACCCGCGGCGGTTCATGCATCACGTGCTCGGGAGCGAGACTTTCGACTGAGAGGTCCCTGGGCTCAGTCGGGCAGCGCCCAGCGGTGCACGGTCCCGTCCGCGAGCACGACCATGCCCGACGTGCCGTGCAGCGACCCGGTCCACTCGACGGCGCCGATCCCGCGGGCGACGGCAGTCGTCGCCCACACATCGGCCCAGACGATCGACGGCCCGATGACGGTCGCGGAGAGGACGGACTCGACCGGCGCCTTGGTGAAGGGGTCGACGATGTGCGTGCCGCGCGCGGCGGTGCCGGACGTCGCGACAGCGCCGTCGTGCAGCTCGACCGTCGCGAGGACCTGGGTCCGGTCGCGCGGGTCCTCGATGCCGATGCGCCACGGAGTGCCGTCCTGGACGGCGCAGCGCACGAGCACGTCGCCACCCGCGTCGATCGCGACGTCGCAGTCGTCCAGCGCCGCGAGCAGGAGGCCCGCTCGCCCGATCGCCCAGCCCTTGACCAGACCAGTCGGGTCGAAGACGCCCGCGCCGCGCCAGCCCCAGGCATCGAAGTAGCCTGCGGTGCGCTCGAGAGCGGCGCGGCACAGCGTGTGCACGTCGCGGATCTCGGCCGAGCACTCGGCGAGGCTGAGCTCGTGGCGCTGGAGCCGCGAGATCTCGGAGTCGTCGCGGTAGGTGCTGAACATCGCGTCGACCGCGTGCAGCGAGGCGAATGCCGTCGCGACCGTGCGGGCCACGTCCGCGTCGTGGGCACGCGGCCCGCGCACGTGGATGCTGACGGGCATGCCCATGAGCTGCTCGACCCAGGCGCGGCGCGGGATGTCCCCGCGCTGCCCGACCGTCAAGGCCGGTTCGACATCAGGCTGCACGCCCGGCCGCGCGTCGGGCTGCGCGTCGGTCATCACTTGGCGAACGCCTGGTCGATCGCGTTCTGCAGCGACTGCAGGTACCCGCCGCTCGTGACGGTCGCGCCGGAGACCATGTCGATCTTCGCGCTGCTGGCTGCGACGGCCTCGGTGTTGAGCTGAGGGATCGCGTAGGAGTTGATCTGCTGGTCGCGCCCGTTGCCGCTGGGGTACTGGACCGCGTCGGCTGACGTGACCTTGCCGCCCGCGACCACGATCCGGACCTGGACCGGTCCCCAGCGCGTCTGGGCGGTCGCGCCGGTGAACGTCCCGGACTTTGCCGCAGCGGCCGCCGGCGCGGCCGCGGCGGGCGCGGCAGCTGCGCCAGTCGCCGCCGCTCCGGTCGTCGTGCCGGTCCCTGCGACAGGCGCGACGTCGGCGGTGACCGACTTGTTGGTGCTCGTCGGGTAGGAGAACAGCAGGACCAGGCCGCTGATCGTGCTGAGGACTGCGATGACGATGCGTTTCATGACGACCTACCAGGAGAAGTTCTCGACATGGAGCGCCTCAGGCGGGACGCCCGCGGCACGCAGATCAGCTTCGACGGCGTCGGACCACGGTCCCGGTCCGCACACGAACACGTCGTGGTCGTCCAGGTCGGGGACGAGGAGCCGGACGGCGTCGGGCCCGCGGACGTGCCCGAGATGTTGGGGGAGCCATGGCGTCCCGACCCGGCTCCGCGGACCGACCAGGGGGATGTGGCGCAGCCCGGTGTTCTGGACGAGCCACTCGATGTCGGCGGCGAGCACCTCGTCGTCCGCACGGCTCATCCGGTAGACGAGCGTCGCCGGCCCGTCGGTGGGGATGTGCTCGTGGAGCAGGGACATCAGGGGGGCGATCCCGAGCCCGGAGGCGAAGACCGCGACGCGTGGCCGGGTGCGGACGTCCGCCGTCATCCGCCCGTACGGGCCCTCGATGAGCACCCGGGTGCCGGGCTTGAGCGTCGCGATGCGCTCGCCGTCGTCCCCCCGCGTCCCGATCGTGAGGCGCAGGCCCGCGGTGGTCGGGGCACCGGACAACGAGAACGGGTGGCCCCGCGACCAGCCGGGACCGGTGAGGAACCGCCACACGAAGAACTGCCCGGCAGCGACCCGCATGTTGCTCAGGTGCTGGCCCGTGAGGTGCACCGTGACGATGCCGGGGCCCTCGTGCACGACGGCGGCCACGCGCAGCGAGTGTCGCAGCGACAGCCAGGCGGGGCGCCCGATGCGGAAGACGAGCACGCTGACGAGGGCGAAGGCGTAGAGCGTCCACCAGTACAGGGTCGCCCAGCGGTGCCCGATGAAGTCGGTGCCGGTCCACAGCTGGTGGGGCAGCGCGAGGGCGATCCCGAGGTACGCGTACAGGTGCAGCAGGTGCCACGACTCGTAGCGGAGCTTGCGTCGGGCCACGCGGATCGACGTGGCGACCACGAACCAGATCATGAGCGTGCCGGCGGTCGCGATGAGCATCCCGGGGAAGGTCAGGATCATCGACCAGGCCTCGCCGAGCACCGACTGGCCGGCCGAG
>JAYTSH010000458.1:0-1651 GCA_043745755.1 Cellulomonas sp.
GGCGAAAGCACCCACCCGTCCGTCGATCTCATGGCCGCGTGGCTCGCGCAGTCCTTGCGCTGCCCGGTCCAGATCGACCGGGTCCCGGATGCGCTGGCGATCACACAGGTCCGCCTGGACCGCGCATCCGGCCCGATCATCCTCGAGCGGCCCGATGGCAAGACGGCCGCGCTCATCCAGCCGGACCAGCCCGAGCATCGCATCGCCATGCCGATCCGTCAGCTGCCGGAGTGCCTCGCCGAGGAGCTGCGCCGGCTCGACGACGACGAGGTCTACGGCGAGGTCCTGACGAAGGGCCTCGCGAGGCTGACCGAATGACGGCCGTGCCTCAGACCGGTCCGGTACGCCGCATCGTCGTCCACCCGGATGGGCCGACGCTCGTCGCGGCCACCGCGGCGCGCCTCCTGACGCGTCTGCTGGACGCTCAGTCGACCCACGCCCCCGTGCACCTCGCCCTCACCGGGGGAACTGTGGGGATCGCGACCCTCGTGGCAGTGGCGTCGAACGCCGTCCGCGACGCGATCGACTGGTCGGGCGTGCACGTCTGGTGGAGTGACGAGCGGTTCTTGCCGACCGGCGACCCCCAGCGCAACGAGACCCTGGCGCGTGGCGCACTGCTCGACGCGCTCGGCGACGCCCTTCCGGCCGCCAACGTGCACCCCATGGCTGCACCCGGCTCGGCACGAGAGATCCGCAGCCCGGAGGACTCAGCCGAGGCGTACGCGGACGAGCTGGCCCGGTTCGCACCCGCGGGGTCGCGCGTCCCACGCTTCGACGTCCTGATCCTCGGCATGGGACCCGACGGCCACGTGGCATCGCTGTTCCCCGGCCACGACGCGCTCACCGTGACCGGCGTAGCCACGGTCGGTGTGCACGGATCGCCCAAGCCACCGCCGGAGCGGGTGTCTCTCACCTTCGACGCGATCAATGCCGCGCAGGAGGTGTGGTTGGTCGTCTCGGGCGCCGAGAAGGCCGCGCCGGTCGCCTCGGCGCTGGCTGGCGATCCAGTCGATCGAACCCCAGCAGCGGGTGCCCGAGGCCGCCAGCTGACGCTCTGGCTCATCGACGCCGACGCAGCTGCGGGTCCGACGGCTTAGGTCCGGTCAGACAGCACAGGACTGGTCCGCCGACAGCGAGGCCGGATCCGACGGCCCGGGGCCGTCAGACTGCGACAGGCGCGAGCTCAGACGCCCCGCCGTGCGCGCAGAGCGGCGAGCGCCTCGTCGAGGATCGCCTCGCCGTCCTCGTCGGAACGACGCTCCTTCACGTAGGCCAGGTGCGTCTTGTACGGCTCGTTGCGGGTCGGCGAGGGCGGGTTCTCCTGGTCTTGGCCGCCAGGGAATCCGCACCGGGGGCAGTCCCAGGTCGCGGGGGCCTCGAGTGCGGCCTCCTCGGCGAAGCTCGGCCGGGTCTCGTGCCCGTTCGCGCACCAGTAGGAGATCCACACCCGCGGCGCGCTGTCTCCGCGCTCGGCCTCGCCCATCGGACCTGCACCGACACGAGAGCCTCTGATCGCGCTACCACTCGCCACGGCTCGTCCGTCCCCTCAGGCCACGCGTTCGATGAGACCCAGCAAGATGATGACGACACCCCAGAAGACTGCGGCACCGACCGTGATGCGGTTCAGGTTGCGCTCCGCGACGCCCGAGCT
>JAYTSH010000459.1:0-1833 GCA_043745755.1 Cellulomonas sp.
CGCACGGCGAGCAGCGGCGCGTCGCCGTGCCTGTGGTGCTGCGGGACCGGGAAGGCCGGTGTGGTGAGGGAGTCCGTCATCGCGTCCGCGCCTTCGGGTCGAGGGCGTCGCGCACGGCGTCGCCCATCATGATGAAGCTGAGCACGGTCAGCGCGAGCGCCCCGGCCGGGTAGAACAGCACGGACGGCTGGGTGCGGATCGACACCTGCGCATGCGAGATGTCCGCCCCCCAGGACATCACGGTGCCCGGCAGCCCGATGCCGAGGAACGAGAGGGTCGCCTCGGCCACGATGAACGTACCGAGCGACACTGTGGCCGTGACGATGATCGGCGCAGCAGCGTTCGGCAGCACGTGCCGCACCAGGTTGCGGAAGCGGGATGCACCGAGTGCCGTCGCAGCGGTGATGAAGTCGGCGTTCTTGACGGACATCACGGCACCGCGCGTGATGCGCGCGATCTGCGGCCAGCCGAACACGCTGAGCACGATGACCACCGTGACGACCGTGCGCTTCGTGCTGAAGACCTGCATCACGACGATGGCAGCGAGCACCAGCGGGATGGCGAAGAAGATGTCAGTGATCCGGGACAGCAACGCGTCGAACCACTTGCCGTAGAACCCGGCCAGTGCCCCGACGATGCCACCCAGCAGCACCACGGCGAGCGTCGTGAGGATGCCGACGCTCACCGACGCGCGCGCGCCGTAGATGACCCGCGAGTAGACGTCGCACCCCTGGAAGTCAAAGCCGAACGGATGTCTACTGATCGGGGAACCGAGGGAGTGCTTCAGCTCGCAGAAGGTCGGGTCCACGCTCGTGAACAGACCGGGGAAGGCGGCCACGACGATGACGAGCAGGATGAGGACGGCCGACGCCCAGAAGATCGCCCGGGTGCGCAGGGTCTGCCACGCGTCGTGCCACAGGCTCGCGGGCGGTGCGCTCTCGTCGACGCTGTCGACGTCGTCCAGCGCGGTGTCGAGCTGGGCGAAGAAGTGGTCCTGATGGGGACGGACGACGTCAGACATAGCGGATCCTCGGGTCAAGGACCGCGTACAAGAGGTCCACGAGCAGGTTGGCGAAGATGTAGACGATGACCAGGACCGTCACGAGAGACACGACGGTCGGAGCCTCGGACTGCTGGATCGCGCGGTACAGCGCCTGCCCGACGCCCGGGACGTTGAAGATGCCCTCGGTGATGATCGCACCGCCCATGAGGCCGCCCAGGTCGGCACCGAGGAACGTCACGACAGGGATGAGCGAGTTGCGCAGCACGTGCACCGTGATCACCCTGCTGCGCGACAGGCCCTTCGCCGTCGCGGTCCGGACGAAGTCGGCGCTCATGTTCTCAGCGACCGATGTCCGGGTGAGTCTGAGCACGTAGGCGAAGGACACCGATCCCAGCACGATCGCGGGCATGAGGAGTGTCCGCAACGACACGTCCCCGCCCACCGTCGTCGGGAGCCAGCCCAGCTTGACGCCGATGACGAACTGCATGACGAACCCGATCACGAAGACCGGGACGGCGATGACGGCGAGACTGACCAGCAGGAAGGTCGCATCGAAGATGCCCCCCTTGCGCAGACCGGCGATCAGCCCGACGACGACCCCGAAGACCGCCTCGAAGGCCAACGCCAGGAAAGCGAGCTTGATCGTCACCGGGTAGGCGGCGGCGATGAGGTCCCGGACCGGCCGACCGTTGAACGCGGTGCCGAAGTCCCAGTGCAGCAGCCCCTTGAGGAAGAGCACGTACTGCGTCAGGAACGGTTGGTCCAGGTGGTAGTGCGCCCGGAGCTGCTCGACGACAGCGGGGTTCAGACCGCGGTCCCCGCCGAGCGCG
>JAYTSH010000460.1:0-2220 GCA_043745755.1 Cellulomonas sp.
CCTTGCCCCGGTGCGACGCCGGCGCGCCCGGCCGGACGGTCAGGACCCTGTTGAGGAGCATCACGCCCTGGTCGGACCACGGCGTCAGGTCACCGGAGCTCGGTCGGGGTGCGCCCAGGTCGGACTCGAGCTCGGTGACGATGTTTGCGAGCGACCGCGGCAGTGGGCTGACATGTGCCTGCACCGAGAAGGACAGCCCCATCGCGTGCCCGGGGGTGGGGTACGGGTCCTGCCCGACGACGAGGACCCGCACGTCGGCCAGCGGACGCGCGAACGCCCGCAGGATCGCGTCGCCGGCCGGCAGGTAGCCGTGCCCGGCCGCGACCTCCGCCCGCAGAAAGTCCCCGGCCGCCCGGATCGCGGGCTCGACGGGGGCGAGCGCGACGGCCCAGTCGGGGGCCACGAGGTCGGCGAGGGGTCGGTGCGTCACACCGCGAGGGTAGCGATGACGGCCGTCCCGGCGTGTCGTTCGCGTGTCGGTGCGCGACCGGGTGAACCGTGAGCGGGAACGAATGACACCCGTGTCATTCCCGCCTACGATGATGTGCGCGCAGGACGGATGCCTCCCGGACGGGTGTGCAGCCTGACGTGGCACTCAGGATGTTCAGCACCGGAAGCTCAGCGCCGGATGTTCAGGCACCGGATGTTCAGGCACGGACAGCTCAGGCACGGAAGGTCAGGAGCCACGATGGAGACCGCAACCGCGGAACGGGTCGGCAGCGCCGTCGCCGAGCACGCCGGTGAGCTGACCGAGCGTGACCAGCAGGTTCTGGCGTTCGAGCGGCAGTGGTGGAAGTACGCTGGCGCCAAGGAACAGGCGATCCGCGAGCTGTTCGACATGTCGGCCACCCGGTACTACCAGGTGCTCAACTCCCTGATCGACTCGCCCGTCGCGCTCGCCCACGACCCCATGCTCGTCAAGCGGCTGCGGCGCATGCGCTCCACCCGGCAGCGTGCCCGCTCGGCCCGCCGGCTCGGCGCGGAGGCCTGACCTGCGTCGCGACGCGCGCCCCGCGACGGGTGCGGTCACCGTTCACGGCTTGACCGGATAGCCTGTCCGCCGTGAGCAAGGCCAGCTACCCGTACCCCGCAGACGAGTTCGACGCCGCTGACGACCACGACGGTCCTCGGGGCGTGCACCGCTCACCCCGCACGACGTGGTCCAAGCTGTGGCCGTTCCTCGTCGTTCTCGTCGTCTTCCCGGCGCTCGCATACGGGCTCGTCACCTGGATCTCGAATTCCGACACGGGGCTGAGCGGCGCCATCTCGGGCCTCGGCGCGACGGGGACGCCCGAGCCGACCGGCGGTTCCACCGATGTGGCGACCGACGCCGCGACCGGCACGGCACAGGCGCCCGCGGCCACACCCACGAGCGAAGCTCCTGTCACGCCCGCGGCCCCCGCCGCGGACCTGACCACACCTGTCGTGGTGCTCAACGCCGCGAACGTCTCGGGCCTCGCGGGGATCCAGTCCAAGAAGCTCGAGGCCGGCGGGTTCACCAAGGTCACGGCGACGAACGGCACCGGCGCAGGCGTCAAGGCGACCACCGTCTTCTACGCAACCGAGGCGCAGAAGGTGACGGCCGACACGGTCGCCAAGCTGCTCGGCGTCACGACGGTCACGATGTCGCCGACCCAGGCGCAGAGCGGCATCACCGTCGTCTTGCTTCCCGGCTTCAAGGGCTGACGCGCGGGTCCACGCCCGTCGTCTGCCATCCGCGAACACCACGCGCCTGATCCGCGCGAAACCGCCGATCTGCTCGCCGCATCGGGGCCGATCCGGGTGAGCCGTCTTGCACTCTCCTGGGGTGAGTGCTAACCATGGACTTAGCACTCTCCGGTGGAGAGTGACAGAATCAACCGGTTGACCGGTGAGGTTCGCACCCGAGCGGGACATGACCGTCCGGGAGCGCGCCGTCCGTCGCGGGCACCGTCAGCCGAACCGAGCCACAGTGAAGGATCACAGCCCCATGGCCAAGATCATTGCCTTCAACGAGGAGGCCCGTCGCGGCATCGAGCGAGGACTCAACATCCTCGCCGACACCGTCAAGGTCACCCTCGGCCCGAAGGGCCGCAACGTCGTCCTGGACAAGAAGTGGGGCGCCCCCACGATCACCAACGACGGCGTCTCCATCGCCAAGGAGATCGACCTCGACGACCCGTTCGAGAAGATCGGTGCCGAGCTCGTCAAGGAGGTCGCCAAGAAGACCGACGACGTCGC
>JAYTSH010000461.1:0-1675 GCA_043745755.1 Cellulomonas sp.
GGTGCTGCTTGCGGTGCTTCAGCCTCCGCGGGATCAGCACGGTCAGGCCTCCGTTCCGGACTCAGGGGCGGGAGCCGCCTCGACTGCGGGTGCATCGGATGACGCAGCGTCGCCCGGGGCATCGCTGCGGTCGGTGCGACGCGGAGCGGCGGCACGGGCAGGACGCTCGCCGGCACGCTCGGGACGCGGGCCACGCTGCTGACGCGGAGCCTGGGTCGCCTGCTCGCGGGCGAACTCCTTCTCCGTCATGTCCCCCTTGTAGATCCAGACCTTGACACCGATCCGGCCGAATGTCGTACGAGCCTCGTAGAAGCCGTAGTCGATGTAGGCGCGCAGCGTGTGCAGCGGCACCCGACCTTCGCGGTAGAACTCGGTCCGGCTCATCTCCGCGCCGCCGAGGCGACCAGAGACCTGCACCCGGATGCCCTTGGCACCTGCGCGCTGGGCGCTCTGCATGCCCTTGCGCATGGCGCGACGGAACGAGACTCGGCTCGCGAGCTGCTCGGCGATGCCCTGGGCGACCAGCTGCGACTCGATCTCGGCGTTCTTGACCTCGAGGATGTTCAGCTGGACCTGCTTGCCCGTGAGCTTCTCGAGCTCGCCACGGATGCGGTCGGCCTCCGCGCCACGACGCCCGATGACGATGCCCGGGCGAGCGGTGTGGATGTCGACACGAACGCGGTCACGCGTGCGCTCGATCTCCACCTTGGCGATGCCGGCGCGCTCCAGACCCGTGTTCATCAGCTTACGGATCTTCACGTCCTCGCCGACATAGTCGCGGTAGCGCTGCCCCGGCTTGGTGGAGTCAGCGAACCAACGCGAACGGTGGTCTGTCGTGATGCCCAGGCGATACCCGAGCGGGTTGACCTTGTGTCCCACTATCGGGCACTTCCCTTCGTGCGCTCGCGCTCTGCAACAACCACGGTGATGTGGCTGGTGCGCTTGAGGATCTGGCTAGCACGCCCCTGCGCCCGCGGACGGAACCGCTTGAGCGTGGGCCCCTCGTCCACGAAGACCTCCGACACGAAGAGGTCGCTCTCGTCGAGCCGCTCCCCCGCACGCTTGGCGGCCTCACGGGCGTTCGCGATCGCGCTCTCGACGACCTTGAGGACCGTCGCCCCAGCAGCCTGCGGCGCGAACTTCAGCACCGCCACAGCCTCGGCGGCCTGCTTGCCACGGACGAGGTCCACGACGCGCCGGGCCTTCTGGGGCGTGACGCGGACGAACCGCGCCTTCGCCTTGGCTTCCATTGCTGTCCTGCCTTCTTGTCTCTGCCGTCAGGGACATCACCTGGCTGACCCGGAGGTCAGCGGCGACGTCCCTTCCGGTCGTCCTTCTCGTGGCCGCGGAACGTCCGCGTGGGGGCAAACTCGCCCAACTTGTGGCCGACCATCGACTCGGTGACGAACACGGGCGTGTGCTTGCGCCCGTCGTGCACCGCGAAAGTGTGACCGAGGAAGTCGGGCGTGATGACCGACCGGCGGGACCACGTCTTGATGACGTTCTTGGTCCCCTTCTCGTTCTGGACGTCGACCTTCTTCTGCAGATGGCCGTCGACGAACGGGCCCTTCTTCAGGCTGCGTGGCATCTCAGGCTCCTATCAGCGCTTGTTCTTGCCGGTGCGCCGACGGCGCACGATGAGCTTGTCGCTCGGCTTGTTCGGACGACGGGTGCG
>JAYTSH010000462.1:0-2727 GCA_043745755.1 Cellulomonas sp.
GGGCAGCCGATGGGACCCCGCGAGGTCGACGCCAAGCGGTCGATCGGCCTGGTGCCGCAGGACCTCGCCATCTATCCCGAGCTCAGCGCCCGGGAGAACCTCGCGTTCTTCGGTCGGCTGCAGGGCATGCGGGGCAAGCCGCTGACGCGTCGCATCGACGAGGTCCTCGACCTCATCGCGCTGTCCGACCGCGCCAAGGACGCCACCAAGGAGTTCTCCGGCGGCATGAAGCGCCGGCTCAACATCGGCATCGGCCTGCTCCACGCGCCCACCCTGCTGATCCTCGACGAGCCCACCGTCGGCGTGGACCCGCAGTCACGCAACGCGATCCTTGAGTCCGTCGAGGCGCTCTCGGGCGGCGGCATGGCCGTCCTCTACACGACGCACTACATGGAGGAGGCCGAGCGCCTCTGCGACCGCATCGCGATCATCGACTCGGGGCGTATCCAGGCCGAGGGCACCCGCAGCGAGCTCATCACGCTCACGGGGGGGCTGGACTACATCCGGCTGACCGGGGAGGGCCAGATCGAGGCTGCGGCGACGGCGCTGCGCGGGCTCGACGCCGTCGTGCAGGTCGTCGCCGATCGCCGCCTGCTCACCCTGACCGTGCGCGACGCCCCCGCCGCGGTGGCGGGCATCGTCACCACCGCGACGGCCGCGGGGATGACCCTCGGCGAGGTCGAGATCGTTCGCCCTGACCTCGAGTCCGTCTTCCTGCACCTGACCGGGAAGGCCCTGCGGGACTGACCATGCGCCAGCTGTGGACCATGACCGCGTCGGACCTGCGGCAACGTGTCCGGGACAGGTCCGTCTTCATCTTCGCCCTCGTCGTCCCGCTCGCGCTGATGTTCGTGTTCAACCTGACGATCGGCAGCACGAACGACGTCGCCCTCACGCCGATCACCGTCAGCGCGTCGGTCCCCGCCGGCGACCAGCTCGCCGCGACGCTCGTGACTGCCCTGGGCCAGGTGGATGCGTTCGCCATCACCGTGGACGAGGTGTCCGCCGACGAGGCCGGTGCTCGGGTTCGAGCCGGCAAGGCCCAGCTCGCTGTGGTGGTGCCGGACGGGTTCGGCGAGGCTGTCAGGCAGGGCCGGCCGGCCGTCGTCGACGTGACCGAGGGCAACGGGTCGGGGATCGAGACGCAGATCGCGCTGTCCGTCATGCAGGGGGTCCTCGACCACCTGTCCGCGAGCGCGGTCGTCGTCACCGCGGGCGTCCGGTCGGGGGTCGCGCAGGACCGTCTCGGCACCCTCGCTCACCAGTCGACGACTGCGATGGCGACCGTGACGCTGACCGAGGGGAAGGCCTCCACCGAGCAGCTCAGCCCGTCCGGCGCCCTGGTCGCCGGCCAGGCCGGACTGTTCCTGCTGTTCACCGTCGGCTTCGGAGTTCTCGGGCTCGTCGCCGAGCGCGAGCAGGGCACCATGGCGCGCCTGCGGTCGATGCCGATGCGACCCGGCCTGATCGTGGCCGCCAAGGGACTGGTCAGCTACATCCTGGGAGTCGTCGCCACGACCGTCCTGCTCTCGGTCGGGTCGAGGTTCTTCGACGTCTCGTTCGGCTCGCCGGCCGCCGTCGCAGTGCTCGTGCTCTGCGCGGTCGCGGCTGCCACGTCGCTGATGTTCATCATCGCCCGCGTGGCCCGGACGGCTGAGCAGGCCAGCATCGCCCAGTCGATCCTCGCCCTCGTGCTCGGCGTCGCCGGCGGGGCGTTCTTCCCGCTGGCTGCCACGGGACTGGCCGGCCAGATCCTCGACCTCAACCCGATCGCCGCGTTCACCCGCGGCCTCGGCATCACCTCGGGCGGTGGAGGGCTCACGGACATCGGGATCCCGGTCGCGATCATGCTCGGCTTCGCCGTCTTCGGCCTGGCAGTCTCCCGGCTGGTGCCGGACCGGGGGAGGGACCTGTGAGCGCCGCACTCGCGATCGCCGGGGTCGAGCTGCGCCGGTTCCTGCGCGACAGGTCGAACATCTTCTTCGTCTTCATCTTCCCGCTGCTCCTCGTCCTGGTCATCGGCTCGCAGTTCGGCGGTGGCGGCGGCAACGGCCGCGTCGCGATCGCCGGCAGCGACAGCTCGCTGCGCAGCGCGGTCACGACCTCGCTCAGGGCGGACGGCGTCACTGTCACCCTGACCGGCTCCGACGCGATGCGCGAGCTGGTCGCGCGTGGGCGTTCAGACGTCGGGCTCGACATCGCGCCGTCCGCAGCCACTGCCTTCGACACGGGGAACGACATCGCCCTCGAGACGATCACGGGCTCGCAGCAGGGCACGCAGGCGGTGCTCCAGCGGGTGCGGACCGCCGTCGGGGGCCTCGCCGTCAGGCAGGGTCAGCTCGCCGCGCTGGTCGGCGCGGGGGTCGGGGAACCCCAGGCGAGCGCGGCACTCGCTGGCGTCTCGGCGTCGGTGACGAGACCGAGCCTCGCGATCGTCGACATCGACCGCATCGCTCAGGAGTTCTCCGGGCTGGGCAAGTTCGACCTCGGTGCGGCGGGCGAGACGCTCCTCTTCGTCTTCCTCGCCTCGCTGGCAGGCTCGTCGACGCTCATCCAGACCCGTAGGCTCGGGGTCATGGCGCGGACGCTCGCGGCGCCGGTCTCGGCGCAGCAGGCGATCGTCGGGCAGGCGCTCGGACGGCTCACGATCGCCGTGTTCCAGGGTGCCTACATCATGCTGGCGACCTCGGTGCTGTTCCGGGTCAGCTGGGGCAACCTCTGGCTCTC
>JAYTSH010000463.1:0-6692 GCA_043745755.1 Cellulomonas sp.
CCGAACCACGGCACCGAGGTGTCGAACGCCTTGCCGCCCGCGATGCGCGGGAACGCGATGGCCTTGAGGCGGTCGCCGTCCTCCTCGTCGTGCCCGATCACGCCGGACTCGCCCTTGAGCGCGGACTCGACCGCGAAGTCGGTCATCGACTTGATGAGGCGGAGGTCTTCGACGTTGGCCGCCGCGGCGCGGGAGTAGTAGCCCGACTTCTGGACCATGGTCTTCTCGGCGCCGAGCAGCTTCGCGAACTGCTTCGCGAACCACTGACCAGGGTTGATCGTGTCGAGCCTGACGTGGCCGAACGCATCGCGCAGCACCTCGGTGCCCGCTGCCTCGAGCTGCGCGACGATCTCGTGCATGCCCGCGCCCTCGGACAGGAAGATGTTGACGTTGCCGACCTCGTCCATGACGCGGCGCAAGCGCGTGGCCTCGGCCTCGATGTCGAGCGCGAGCTCAGGCAGGAACACCGCGTGGATGTCCCAGCGCTCACGCGACAGGCCGATGCTCGGCACCCACTCCTGCGTGTCGAGCCACGTGCGGTACGACGCGGCGGCCGCAGCGGTCAGCCACCCGCAGTGGCGGCCCATGACCTCGTGGACGATGAGCATGCGCGGGCCGGACCGGTGCTCGCCGATGATGTTCGCGGCGAACCCCGCGGCCTCCTCGGCCGCAGTCCAGGCCCCAAGCGACTGCTTGATCGGGATGACGTCGTTGTCGATCGTCTTCGGCAAGCCGACGACCGTCAGGTGGTAGCCGTGGTCCTCGAGGTAGGCGGCAAGATCGGCGGCCGTCGTGTTGGTGTCATCGCCGCCGATCGTGTGGAGCACGTCGACGCGGTCGGCCTTGAGCTGCTCGGCGGCGACTTGCAGCGGGTCCTGGCCCTCCTTGACGAGGCCGCGCTTGACGCAGTCGGCCGCGTTGGTGAGCTTGACGCGCGAGTTGCCGATCGGCGAGCCGCCGAACCGGTGCAGGATGCCGGCCTTCGCGCGCGCCTCGGCGTCGACGACGATCTTGGTGCCGGTCAGGAGCCCGTGGTAGCCGTGCTGGTAGGCGATGATCTCGATCTCCGGCGCGAGCTCGGTGTAGCGCTCGATGAGCCCACCGACGGCGGAGGACAGGCACGGGGCGAAGCCGCCTGCGGTCAGGAGCGCGACGCGACGAACCGACATGAGATGCACCTCTCGTTGAACAGACAGCAGAGCCCACATCGTCGGGCGTGGAGACGACGGGTCGTCGGGCCCTAGGTCCGGGGAAGGCGTTGCCGTCCGGAGACCGGCGGCGGGTTCATCCTACCGACGGTGCCGCGTCATCCTCTGGCGGTACCGGCACGTGGACGTCCGGGACGGGTCGGCCGCCGGGGGCGGTTCCGCCCGAGTCCTGTGCGGGGAGCTTCGCCGCGGGATGCCCGGTCGCGATGCGTGCCTTCTGCGTCGCGGCATAGACGTCGACGTACTCCTGGCCCGACAGGCTCATGAGGGAGTACATGATCTCGTCGGTCACCGACCGCAGGATGAAGCGGTCGTTCTCCATGCCCTTGTAGCGGCTGAAATCGAGCGGCTCGCCGACCACGACGCCGATGCGCACGGGCCTCGGGATCGTCCGGCCGATCGGCTGCGCGACGTCGGTCCCGATCATCGCGATCGGGATCACGGGGACACCGGACTCCAGGGCGAGACGCGCGACGCCCGTCTTGCCGCGGTAGAGCCGACCGTCCGGGCTGCGGGTGCCTTCGGGGTAGATCCCGAACAGCCCGCCCGCCTCGAGCCGGAGCAGGCCGGTGTGGAGCGCCGCCTCCGAGGCCTTGCCTCCGCTGCGATCCACCGGGATCGTGCCGACCCCGCGAAAGAACCCCGCCTTGAGCCGGCCCTTGACCCCGGTGCCCGTGAAGTACTCGGACTTGCCGATGAACACGATCTCCCGGTCCAGGACGAGCGGCAGGACGAACGAGTCGATCACCGCGAGGTGGTTGCTCGCCAGGATCGCGCCGCCCGTCGTGGGCACGTTCTCGATGCCCCGCACCCAGGGTCGGAAGAGCAGGTGCAGCAGCGGACCCACGAGGACCCGTTTCATCAGCCAGTAGAACAACCTGCCACCTCTCGACCGAGCCCGGGATCGTCCCGCGAGCCTCACCATGCACTGGTCCGACTCTAGAGTGCTGCCATGCCACCACGCGCGGACGAGCCCCGCGACGACGCCGACGAGCCTGCGGCCGACGACAGTCCCCACACGGGCCGGGACGACTCACCCACGCACGCGTCGGGCGTGGGTGAACCCGCTGACGACGTCCACGAGCCCACCGACGCCGATCGCTGGGACGCGATCGTGGCCCAGCTCTCCGACCTCGACGGACCCGGACCCGACGTGCCGACCACCCACGACGGCGACACTCGCGCGCTGTCGTACCCCGTCGCGCCCTGGGTGTCCGACCCTCGCACGATCCGGCCCGCGGGCGGCCGCGACGTGACCCCACCGGAGCTGACCGGGCGGGACTGGGAAGGCACGAACCAGATCGACGGCGCCGAGGCCTCCGTCGACGCCGAGGAGCACTTCGAGCCGCCGGATCCCGGGCCTGTCCTCGGCGGCGACCCGCTGCTGACGATGGCGTGGTTCGCCGCCGCCGGCATGCCGATCTTCTTCTTCATCCTGCTCGTCGCCTGGCGGGATGCCCCGACAGTGCTCGTCGAAGCTGCCGGGGTCGTGTTCGCGCTCGGTGTCGCGGTGCTCATCTGGCGCATGCCCAACCACCGGCGGGACGACTCCGACGACGACCATGGAGCGGTCGTCTGATCTGGCGTCGACCCGCCGCGTTCTGCCGGTGGCTCAGAGCCGGGCGAGGTCGGCTGCGCCGACGATCCCGGCGTCGTTGCCCAGCGCCGCAAGCTCGATGCGAGCCTCGGGCCGGTAACCCAGCGCCGGGAGCTGGTCGGTGAACCCGCGCCGCGCCGGGCCGAGCAGCAGGTCCCCCGCGGCTCCGACGCCGCCGCCGATGACGATGAGCGCCGGGTCGAGCAGTGCAGCGACCGACGCCGAGCCCTCACCGATCCACCGGCCGAGGTCGGCGAGCAGCTCGATGGCCAGCGGGTCGCCGCCCTGGGCCGCGATGGTGATGTGAGGGCCGACGAGGCCTTCGGCGTCCCCGCCGGCGAGCTCGAGCAGACGCGCGCCCCGGTCCGGCCTCGACACGAGCGCCGCCTTCGCGTTGCGCACGAGCGCACTGCCCGAGGCGTACTGCTCCCAGCAGCCCTCGTGGCCGCAGCCGCAGAAGTGTCCGCCCGGGACGACCCGCATGTGGCCGACCTCCGCAGCGACGCCCCAGGCGCCTCGGACGAGCTTGCCACCGACGATCACGGCGCCGCCAAGCCCGGTGCCGATCGTGAGCAGCAGCATGTCGTCGACGTCCTTGCCGACGCCGAAGCGGAACTCCGCCCAGCCCGCAGCGTTCGCGTCGTTCTCGACGACGATGCGCACGTCGGTGCCGAACTGAGCCGCTACGCGGTCACGTAGCGGGTGATCACGCCAGGGCAGGTTGGGGGTGAAAAGCACCGTGGCCTGGTCCGAGCTGACGAACCCGGGCGCCGCGAGCCCGATGGCGCCGATCTCGTGCCCCTCGGCAAGCTCGCGACACGCAGCGATGACCTCGCGGTCCACGCTGTCCGAGTCCTCGGCGGACGTCCTGCGCAGCGTCTGCGCCAGGATGTTCCCGTCTTCGTCGACGACGCCGGCCGCGATCTTGGTCCCGCCGATGTCCACTCCGATGGCGTGCATGTCCGTCCCTACGTACTCGTCGTGCGGCTGGTCGGGGTCGATTCACGACCCGTCGACCCGGCCCTGCCATGGATGCGCGTCCACGCTAGCGCCCCGCGGCGTGGTGCTGCCGCAGAGGCGACAAACGCACCGCGGGCGAATAATACTCACCCTCAAGACGTACTGGTCAGTACCAAAGTCCCGGTAAGGTACTCCTTACAACTCTTCGGCCACTGTCACTGGAGCCAGCATGGACGAGTTTCGTACCCCCGGCCTCATCGAGCCGGATCCCACCGAGAACCTCAACGACCTGCTCGCGGCCCGCGTCACCGCGACTCCCGACCGAACGGTGGTCGAGCGCAGGCTCGTGCCGGGCGGCCCCTGGGTCCCGCTGACCGCGCGAGAGTTCGACGCCGAGGTCGTGGCGCTCGCGAAGGGGCTCGTCGCCCGCGGCGTCGAGCCCGGCGACCGCGTCGGGATCTTCTCGCGGACGCGGTACGAGTGGACGCTGCTCGACTGGGCCTCCTGGGCGGCCGGTGCTGTGCCCGTGCCGTTGTACGAGACGTCGTCGGCCGAGCAGGTCCTGTGGATCCTCACCAACTCCGAGGTGTCGCTGCTCGTCGCGGAGTCCGCGGTGCACGCGGCGACCATCGACGAGGTGCGCGTCGACGCGCCCAGCGTTCGCGAGGTGCTCGTCATCGACGACGGCGCGATCGCGATGCTCGTCGAGGGCGGTCGGGACGTGCCCGACGTCGAGATCACGCGGCGCCGCGGCCTCGCGCAGCTCGATGACGTCGCGACCATCATCTACACCTCAGGGACCACGGGTCGCCCCAAGGGGGCCGAGCTCACGCACGGCAACTTCTCGGTGCTGACCCGCAACGCCGTCGGTCGCCTCGGCGAGGTCGTCAACAGCCCCGGCTCGCGCACGCTCCTCTTCATGCCTCTCGCGCACGTGTTCGCCCGGTTTGTCGAGGTGCTGTGCATCCCGGGCGGTGCCGTCCTCGGGCACTGCTCCGACACCAAGAACCTGATGGCCGACCTCGGGTCGTTCAAGCCGACGTTCATCCTGTCGGTGCCGCGCGTGTTCGAGAAGGTGTACAACTCCGCCGAGCAGAAGGCGGCCTCGAGCCCCGCCAAGCTGAAGATCTTCCGGTGGGCCGCCGCCACGGCGATCACGTACTCGCGCGCCCTTGACGCTGCCGGAGGCCCGCCGACGTGGCTCCGACTGCAGCACCGCATCGCCGACCGACTCGTCTACGGCAAGCTCCGTGCGGCGCTCGGAGGGCATGCGGAGTGGGCGATCTCCGGCGGTGCGCCGCTCGGGGAACGGCTCGGGCACTTCTACCGCGGGCTGGGCCTGCACGTGCTCGAGGGCTACGGGCTCACCGAGACGACGGCACCGGCGACGGTCAACCTGCCGGCGACGACCAAGATCGGGACCGTCGGACCGCCCCTGCCGGGCCACGCCGTCCGCATCGCCGGGGACGGCGAGATCGAGCTCAAGGGACCGAACGTGTTCCGCGGGTACCACCGCAACGAGGCCGCCACCGCGGAGGCCTTCCACGACGGCTGGTTCCGCACCGGCGACCTCGGGTCGCTCGACGAGCAGGGCTTCCTGCGGATCACGGGCCGCAAGAAGGAGATCATCGTCACCGCGGCGGGCAAGAACGTGGCGCCGGCGGTGCTCGAGGACCGCCTTCGCAGCCACCCGCTCATCAGCCAGGTCGTCGTCGTCGGTGACGCGCGACCGTTCATCGGCGCGCTCGTGACCCTCGACCCCGAGGGCCTGCCCGGCTGGCTCGCGACGCACGGTCACGCACACCTGACACTCGAGGAGGCCGGAACGAGCCCGGCCGTGCTCGAGTCGATCGCGAAAGCGGTCGAGCGCGCGAACCGTGCAGTCTCGCGCGCCGAGTCGATCCGCAAGTTCCGCATCCTCCCCGGCGACCTCACGATCGCCAACGGGTACCTGACGCCGAAGCTCAGCATCCGGCGCACCGAGGTCATCAAAGACTTCGCCGCCGAGATCGACGCGCTCTACGAGACGAGCGACGCCCACAGCGATTGACATGCGATCCCGACCCCGAACGAATCGCCGATCAACCCGTTGCAGCTCGAGCGCCCTGACCGGCGCGCTCGAGCCGCAACGGAGGCACGAGTCCCGATGCCGCGAGGACGCCGATCGCACCGCGCTCCGCGACGTCGAGGTCGAACGCCGCCGTGGCGGGCGGTCCTGCAGTGCCTGTGCGCACCGGAACGGTCAGGAAGGTCACCACGCAGTCGGCGCACGCGGTGCCCCGGACCGTGCAGCTGTCGCAGTCGATGATCATGAGCGGCACGCTAGCCGCGGCCGCCGACACGCCGGGATCACCGCCGCGTCGGCCGCACGAGCACGGTCTCGGCCGCGACCGCCAAGGCCCTGCCTGTCGGAACGTCCGAGACCGCCTGCTGGTCGCTCGTCACGACGACGACCCGACCGGGGGGTTGCGCGCGCACGAGCCGCCCGGACGAGCCCGGCTGAGGTCGTCGGCGATCCCCCCGACGGTGACCAGCACCCAGGCCCCCCGCGCGTAGCCCTTCGTCATGTCGCCCAGCCCAGGTGGCGACACGCCACCGAGACCTGGGCAGCGAGCCGGTTGACGCACGATGTCGGTCGCTGCGGCTAGCGTCCGGGTCATGGTGTCGATCCCCCGTCAGCGCCGGCCGCTGGGCCGCGCCGACCTGACGCCACCGACGACGGGCCGTCCGGTCCAGCTTGCGCTCGACGAGCTCGGTACACCGTTGTCGGACGTCACGTTCGTGGTCGTCGACCTCGAGACGACGGGCGGCACCCCGGGCTCGTGCGCGATCACCGAGATCGGCGCCGTCAAGGTGCGAGGAGGCGAGGTCCTCGGGGAGTTCCAGACGCTCGTCGACCCGGGCGGCCCCGTGCCGGCGTTCATCTC
>JAYTSH010000464.1:0-4200 GCA_043745755.1 Cellulomonas sp.
CTCGTGTGGATCATCTCCCTTGGCCTGGCCGGCGCCCTGCTCGTCGTGGACGTGGCCGTCGTCGGGCGCCGCCCGCACGTGCCCAGCACGGGGGAGTCCATGCGGCACCTGGCGCTCTACGTCGGGCTCGCGGTGCTGTTCGGCCTGGGTGTCTGGGTCGCCTCGGGGGCCCAGTACGCGGCGGAGTTCTACGCGGGGTGGCTCACCGAGTACTCGCTCTCGGTCGACAACTTGTTCATCTTCTTGCTGATCATGACCAAGTTCGTTGTGCCGCGGGCTTATCAGCAGACAGCCCTGCTGGTGGGAATCATGCTGGCGCTGGTCTTCCGGGGGATCTTCATCGGCCTCGGCGCCGCCGTCATCGCAAACTTCGGCTGGGTGTTCTATCTGTTCGGCCTGTTCCTCGTGTGGACCGCCGTCAAGGTGGCGCGTGAGGGGGAGACCGACGAGGAGGACTACACACCACCGCTGCTGCTGCGGATCGTCCAGAAGCGACTGCCGGCCACCGACGACTACCGGGGCGTACGACTGTCGGTCGTCGAGGGCGGACGTCGGCTCGTGACGCCGATGCTCATCGTCCTCGTCGCGCTCGGCGCGACCGACCTCCTGTTCGCGTTCGATTCGATCCCCGCGATCTTCGGCCTGACGCACGAGCCCTACCTCGTGCTCATGGCCAACCTGTTCGCCCTGATGGGGCTGCGCCAGCTGTACTTCCTCATCGGCGGCCTGCTGACCCGACTGGTGTACCTCAACATCGGGCTCGGCGTGCTGCTCGGCTTCATCGGCGTGAAGCTCGTCCTGCGTGCTCTGCATGACAACGAGGTGCCGTTCATCAACGGCGGTGAGCCGGTGGGGTGGGCGCCCGAGGTCCCGATCTGGGTGTCCTTGAGCGCGATCGTCGGGATCCTCGGTGTGACGACCCTCGCGAGCCTGGTCGCGTCCCGACGCGACGCCCGTCGTGTGGCGAACGGCGTCACGCCGAGCGCGTGACACAAGAGTTGGCGCGGCTCCTCGGCAGCCCTGCGTTAGCCTCGGCGCGTGACGAATCCAGAGCCGACCATCCTGGCCACCTCCGGCGGGCATCTTCCGGGGGTTCGGACGGCGTTCGAGTTCGGGCCTCTCGTTCACCACGCGGTCGATCTCGCGGGCGTCACAGGGCGGCCCCGGGTCTGTCATCTCGGTACGGCGGGGGGTGACCAGGCGGCGTTCCGCGGTGAGGCCGACGAGGCCGCACGGCTGGGGGGCTTCGACCTGGCGCACCTGAGGCTGTTCACGATGCCGAACGTCGAGGACCTCGAAGGGTTCCTGCTCGAGCAGGACGTCGCGTGGGTCAGCGGCGGCTCGGTCGCCAACCTCTTGGCCGTGTGGCGGGTGCACGGACTCGACCAGGTCCTCCGGCGGGTGTGGGAGGCAGGCGTCGTCCTTGCCGGGGTCAGCGCCGGCTCGATCTGCTGGTACGTCGGCGGTACGACCGACTCGTTCGGCCCGGAGCTCCGTCCCGTGACCAACGGCCTCGGCCTGCTGCCGTTCGGCAACGGCGTGCACTTCGACTCCGAGGCGGGAAGGCGCCCGCTCGTTCACCGGCTCGTCGCCGACGGCTTACTTCCGACGACGCACTGCACTGACGACGGTGTCGGGCTGGTGTACCGCGGGACGGAGCTCGTCGGCGCCGTTTCTGAGCGCGCCGGCCAGGGTGCCTACGTTGTCCGGGCGGTGGAGGGGGCGGCCGTCGAAGAGCGTATCGAGCCGGTTGCGCTGCGGGGGTCGCGCTGACCCGTCCGACGGGGTGGGAGCCGATCGAGGGTTCAGGCCCCGTTGGCCCACCGGCCGAGGACGAGGTCCCACGTCCGGACCCGGGTCTCGGCAACGAGGTCGACGACCGCGAACGGGTCAGCCGCGAGCAGCGCGTCGAGTGCCGCCCGCCCGTCGACGCGAAACACGAGCAGGGCGCCCGGCGAGCCGTCGGTGTAGGAACCTGAACCCAGGAGGCGACCGTCCTCCGCGAGCGTCCCGAGGTACGCGCGATGACGCGCCAGCGCCAGCGCCCGGACGTCGGGAAGATCGCGGTAGGTGTACTCGACGGCGAAGATCGACATGGCTCCATCCTGCCGGATGGCACGGGCACGCGGTTCACCCGGTGAGAGAGTGCAGACATGTCGACGACCTCAGACGTCCGGCTGTACCGGGACGTGCTCGGGGGAGTCTTCGACCCGTGCGACGGGGAGTCGGCGCACGCGACGGTCGCGAACGCCTGGCTCGGCCCATCGCGGCACGACTGAGCCGGGGAGTCACCAGCCGCGTGCGCGCCACTGCGGGACGTGCGGTCGCTCTGCGCCGAGGGTCGTCGGGGCACCGTGCCCGGGGTAGACGAGCGTCTGGTCGTCGAACCGCGCGAACACACGGGCCTCGAGATCGTCCATCAGGGTCGTGAACGTCGCGTTGCTGGTCGTCCGGCCGGGGCCGCCCGGGAACAGCGAGTCGCCGGTGAACAGATGGACCCGCCCGGGGATCGCACCCGGTGCGGTCGCGTGCTCGGGCTCGCGATAGGCCAGCGCGATCGATCCCGGAGTGTGGCCGCGCAGAGCGACGACCTGCAGGGTGAGGTGACCTGCCGTGATCGGGTCGGCGTCGTGCAGGCGCCGGGTCAGAGGGGTCTCGGTAGCGTGGGTGATCGCGTCCGCGTCGTCTGCTCCCGCTGCGACGTGGGCACCGGTCACCGCGACGACGGAGCGCAGCGCCCGCACGTGGTCGGAGTGCCGGTGCGTCGTGACGACAAGGTCTAGCCGCGCCGAGCCTGACCCCTCCCGCACGAGCGCCAGCAGTCGGTCGGGGTCGTCGGCGGCATCCACGAGCAGCTGCGCACCGCTGCGGCGGCAGGTCAGCAGGTACGCGTTGTTGTCCATCAGGCCCACCGACACGGTGCGGATGACGATGTCGTCGAGCGTGCACATGGCGGTCGGGCCGCTGGGGGCGACATGTCCGGCGTCCGCCATCATGACTCCCCGAGCGTGCGGCGCCGGGCGTGAGCCTTGCGGGCTACCGCCTCGTCGTGGCTGTGGACCGCGCGGACGAGTGCGAGATGGCTGAGCGCCTGGGGGAAGTTGCCCGCCATCTGGCCGGTGCGCGGATCGTACTGCTCCGCGAGCAGGCCCACGTCGTTCGTGAGCCCGGTGAGGATGTCGAGGAGAGCGGTCGCCTCCTCGAGCTCGTCCCGCCGACTGAGCGCGTCGGCGAGCCAGAACGAGCACGCGAGGAAGGGGTGCTCCGAACCGGCCACGCCGTCGTCGGTCACCTCGGGCAGGTAGCGGTTCAGCAAGCCGGGCGCGACCTCGAGCTCGCGCCGGATCGCTGCGATCGTGCTGGTGACGCGGTCGTCGTCGGGCGGCAGGAAGCCAACCTGGACGAGCTGGAGCAGCGCCGCATCGGTGTGCTTCGCGCCGTACGACTGGACGAACGTGCGCGCCTCCGGGTCCCAGCCGTTCGCCAGCACGTCAGCCCGGATCGCGTCCCGCTCCGAGCGCCACATCGCGGCAGGCCCGTCCAGGCCGTGCTCCTCGATCCCGCGGACGGCGCGGTCGAGCGCGGCCCACGCCATGATCTTGGAGTGCGTGAAGTGGCGCCGGGCACCGCGCACCTCCCAGATGCCGCGGTCGGGCTCCCGCCACTGGCGCACGAGCTGGTTGACGAGGTGCCGCTGCAGCGACCACGATTCGGCCGACTCCGCCAGACCGGCATCTCTCGCGGCGTGCAGTGCGCACATGACCTCGCCCAGCACGTCGTTCTGCACCTGAGCGACGGCGGCGTTCCCGAGGCGGACCGGGAGCGAGCCCGCGTAGCCGGCGAGGTGGGCGAGCGTGCGCTCGGGCAGGTCGCGACGACCGTCGACGCCGTACATGATCTGCAGGTCCTTGGGGTCGCCCGCGACGGCCCGCAGCAACCAGCCACGCCACGCGTTCGACTCGTCGCGGAACCCGTGCTCGAGGAGCGCCTGGATGGTCAGTGCGGCGTCCCGCAGCCAGCAGTAGCGGTAGTCCCAGTTCCGTTCGCCGCCGAAGTCCTCGGGCAGCGACGTCGTGGCGGCGGCGACGATCCCGCCCGTCTCGGAGTCGGTGAGCATGCCCAGCACGAGCAACGACCGCACGACCTTGTCGCGGTACGACCCCTCGTAGCGACAGCCGTTCGCCCACGCGCTCCACGACG
>JAYTSH010000465.1:0-4264 GCA_043745755.1 Cellulomonas sp.
GCGGGCTCGTGGTCGTCGCGGGTGACCTCAACATCGCGCACCGCAACGTCGACATCAAGAACTGGAAGGGCAACCTCAAGGCCGCCGGGTTCCTCCCCGAGGAGCGCGCGTACCTCGACCGGTGGTTCGACGACCTCGGGTGGCGCGACCTGGGTCGCGAGCTCGGTGGGGACGGCCCCGGTCCCTACACGTGGTGGTCGTGGCGCGGCAAGGCGTTCGACACGGACGCAGGCTGGCGCATCGACTACCAGCTGGCCACCGGGGACCTGGCTGACGCGGCGGTGTCGATCGACGTCGACCGCGCACCCACCTATGACTCCCGCTGGAGCGATCACGCCCCGCTCGTGGCCACGTACGACCTCTAGACCGGCAGGCTAGACACCTGCCCGCAGTGCCGCGATGGGTTCGATCGCCGCGGCCTTGAGCGCGGGGTAGATGCCCGCGAGCAGCCCGATGACGCCGCCGGCGAGCGCCGACAGGAGCACGACGCCGGTGTCGAGGATGGGCGTCCAGGACTGCGCGACCGACACGACGACCACCGCCGCGACCCCGAGCGCGGCACCGACCAGGCCGCCGAGCAGGCCGACGGCGACGGACTCCACGACGAACTGGCCGCCGATCTGCCGACGCGTAGCGCCGAGAGCCCGGCGCAGGCCGATCTCGCCGACCCGCTCCATCACCGACAAGAGGGTGACGTTCGCGATCCCGAGCCCCCCGATGAGCAGCGCGAGACCGCCAAGGGCCAGGAAGATCGTGTTGATGTCGGACTGGACGTTCTGCCGGACGGTGGACGCCGCGGGCGGGACCTGCACGGAGAAGTTCCCGGGCGCGTTCGGGTCGAGCGCGACCGGCACCTGTGCGCCGACGAGGGGCCCCGCGCCGACCGCGATCCTGATCTGGAGCTGCTCGGGCGCCGCGTAGCCGAAGTCCGCACGCGCGGTGCCCTGCGGCAGGATCACGGAGTCGAGCAGGTCCGAGCGACGGTGCACGTCGTCGATGATCCCGATGACCGCGTACGCACGTTCGCCGATGAAGATCGACGGCTGACGGTCGACGCGGTGCACACCGAGCCGGCCCGCGGCGGTCGCCCCGAGCACCACGACCCGGTCCGCGCGCAGGTCGTGACCGACGTCGAAGAAGCGTCCGGTCAGGACCTCGCCGCGCACGGCGGCGAGCAGCCCGGCCGACGCCGCGACGACTGCGCTCGTGACGCCGGTCGGCTGCGAGGGGTCGTTCACGGGCACTGAGGTGACGGCGAGGTTGCCGATGTCGACGGTGCCGATCGTGCCCGCGTGCTCGACCCCCGCGAGACGCAGCACCCTCTCCTCGGCGTCCCACGGCAGCTGACCCGTCGAGCGCAGGGTGCCGTTCATCGACCGCGTGGTCTCAGGCTCGGCGACGACCTGGGTCGCCGCCACCGCGTCGAACTGGCGCGTGATCTGGCCCGCGGCCGTCTGCGCGAGCCCGACAGTCACGACGACGGACGCGATCCCGAGGACGGTGCCGAAGATCGTCACGACGAGGCGCCCCGGACGCGCACCGATGCCGTAGGTCGCCTCGGAGAGGAGGTCGCGCACGCCGAACCGGCTGCTCCACGGTGCGCGCACCGGTGCGCCGCCGTCCGGTGCGCTGGCGATCGGTGCACCGCCGTCACGTGCACCGCGCCCAAAGCGCGTGAGCACCGGGCTCACATGACCTCCGTGAGGTGTCCGTCGGTGATCCGCACGTGCCGCTGCGCACGCGCTGAGACGGCGTCGTCGTGCGTGATGACCACGAGCGTGAGCCCGTCGCTGTGGAGCTCGTCGAACAGGTCGAGCATGCCCGCGGAGTTGGCGGTGTCGAGGTTGCCGGTCGGCTCGTCGGCAAGCAGGACGTGCGGGGATGCCACGACGGCTCGTGCGATCGCGACGCGTTGGCGCTCGCCGCCCGACAGGACGGTCGGCAGGAACCCGGTGCGGTGTGTCAGGTGCACCCGGTCGAGCGCGGCGAGCGCGCGCGCGGTCCGCTCAGCGCGGGGTACGCCGCTGTAGAGCGTCGCGAGCAGGACGTTGTCGAGCACCGTGCGGTGCGCGAGCAGATGGAAGGCCTGGAACACGAACCCGATGCGGCCGCCGCGCAGCGCCGAGCGCGCACCCTCCGTCGCGGTCCCCGTCGGTACACCGTCGAGCAGGTACTCGCCCGTCGTCGGCGTGTCGAGCAGCCCGAGGATGTGCAGGAGCGTCGACTTGCCGGACCCTGACGGGCCGATGATCGACACGTACTCGCCCGCCTCGATCCGCAGGTCGGTGGGCTCGAGCGCGACCACGGGCGGCTCGCTCTCGAACAGCCGGCTGACGCCGACGAGCTCGATGACGGGTCGCGCGCGCGGGGCGACGGCGACAGCGGCGACGGTCTCGACCAAGGTCATCCCTTCGCCGCCGTGGTGGCGCCCGACGACGGGGACGCCGACGGCCTGCCCGCCGCGCCGCCCTTCGCGCCGCCCGACGCGCCGACCGTGCCGACCACCACGAGATCGCCGACCGCGAGCGGCACGTCGGAGATCTGGATCTCGACGTAGCCGCCCGCTGCGAGCCCGGTCTTCACCGTGACGAGCGCGGTCGTGCCGTCGGGGCGGGCCAGCTCGATCCGCGACTCACCGCCCGGGCCGGCCGTCAGCGCCGCGAGCGGGACGGCGAGCACCTTGCCGCCCGTCGAGCTCACCGGGATGACGACGCGCACGTTCGAGCCCTGGAGAGCCGTGAGCTGGGCGTCGGTGAGCGTGCCCGGCAGCAGCCGCACGGTGTACCGCCCGGAGTCGGTCGCGGCGGGGTCGGTCGTGGCCGTGCCGCCCTTCGCAGCGGGGGCGGTCGTCCCGGTCCCGGTGCCCTTGGTCACGGCGGTCACCGTCAGGGGGACGTCGGTGCCGTCGACCGAGACCGAGCCGACAGCGCCGACGGCCAGGAGGGCGGCGTCAGTCGCCGACGCGGTTGCGACGATCTCGAGGGTCGCACCGGACACGCTCATGACCGGGCCGCTGACTGTCGCGCCGCGCGTGACGGAGACGGCGTCGACCCGGCGCGGGAGCGACACCAGGAACACGACCTCGCTTGCGGGCAGGGTGGTGAGGGTCTGGGTCTTCGCCTCCGCGAGTGCCTTCGTGGCGTCGCCGACCTGACGCGCAGCGGCGTCGACCATTGCCTTCTCGGCGGACGTGTCGGGTGCGGCGGACGTCTCGGCGCGACGCAGCCGCGCGACATCGAGCGCGCCCTGGGCCGCCACGACCTGGCTCTGCGCGCACGCGGACCCGGGCTTGGCGGCCGGGTCGGGGCTCGCCTCCGGGGGGGCCGCGCACCGCGCGACCAGCTCGGCGAGCTGCTCCTGCGCGGTGCTGACGCCGGCGTCGAGCTCGACGAGCACCGACTTGAGCGGGCCCGACGCCGCCTTCGTCAGCTCGCGCTTCGCCGCAGCGAGCGCGTCTTGGGACTGGGTCAGCGCGTCGCGCGCGGCGTCGACCGATGCCTTGAGCGCGGCGGATGGCGTGGGCGGCTCGTAGCCCACGCGGCGGTAGAGCGCGACGACCCCGTCGGCGGTTGCCGAGTCGTACCTGTCCGAGGTCACGTCGCCCGCGGCGATGCCGAGCGCGGCGAGCGCAGCCTTGAGCTGCAGGACGTCAGGGCCGGTGACGCCCGAGCTGAGCGAGCGGTACGTCGGCAGCGCGCCGGCCAGGACGATCACCGGACGCCCCGCGACCTCGAGCGCGACGCTCGCAGCCTCGAGCGTCGTGCCGATCTCGGGCACGCGGCCTGTCACGACCGCGGGCCCTCCGAGGTCACCCGCCTCGACACGCACCTGGGCGGCGTCGTCGTAACGGGCATCGCCCCGCAGCGTCACGCCGTTCGCGATGACGCGGCTCTCGACGGGCACCGTGATCGGCCCGGCAACGGGTGGCGCGGCGTCGGCTGCTGCCTCGGCCGGCGAGACGATGAGCCGGCTCAGGCCGAGTCCCGCGGCGAGGCTGACGACCGCCACGGCGGCCATGACCGCGATCGTCCGGCTGCCGGTCGCGAGGTGAAGGCTCACTTGGCGGCCTGGCTGTACTTGTCCGCCCACGCGTCCAGCTCGGTCCGGTGCGCATCGACGAACGTCTGCTCGGCGGCGAACTGGATGTCCTGCGAGCGCGCGTCGTAGCTCGTCGACTCCTTGCACGTGTGGTCTGCCACCGCCGTGTCGATCTCGACCTTGTGCAGCTCGGCGACCGCCGCCGCATCGGGCTCAGGGGCAGAGG
>JAYTSH010000466.1:0-7739 GCA_043745755.1 Cellulomonas sp.
GCCTCGGCCACGACGGAGTCCGTCCCGATCGCCGAGCTGCGGTCGGTCGCGCTCACGCACGTCATCGACTCGCCTGAGAAGCACCGAGCCGGTGACGCCGCATCGGAGATCACGCTGGCCATCGGGTGGGGTGCGGTCTCGCGGATCGACCTCGAGCCGGTCGCGTGCCCCGACCCCGCGTGCGAGGCGGACCACGGTCTGACCGGCACCCTGACTCCCGACGACGTCGTCGTCCGGGTCAGTGCTGTGGCTGAGGGTGCTGCCGCAGTCCGGGCCGCGACGGCCTTCGCGCGCCGCCTCAACGCCGCCGCCCGAGGACGATGAACGCCTCGGCCACGGCGTCGGCACGCGGCGGCGGTCCGGCGACCCTCGCGTCGGCCGGCTTCGTCCTCCCGGACTACGACCGATCGATCGGCTTGATCCTGCCTGCCGTCGCCGACGCGATCGGCGCTCACGACATCCCCGGTGGACCCGCCGCGCGCGCCGCCCTGGGCCTGCCGACGACGCAGCGCGCCTGCGTCGTTCTGGTCGACGGTCTCGGGCTGCTCAACCTGACGGAGCGGGCCGGCCAGGCGCCGTTCCTGCGCGCCCTGCTCGGTGCGGGCACCGACGTGTGCTCAGGCTACCCGTCGACGACGGCCGCATCGATGGGCACGTTCGGCACCGGCATGTCGCCGGGCCGCACCGGGATGGTCGGCTACACCGCGCGGAACCCCGTCACAGGCGCTCTCGCGAACCTCGTGTCATGGGACGGGGCAGGTTCGCCGCGCGAGTGGCAGCGCGAGCCCACGGTTTTCGAGCAGGTCGAGTCGGCCGGCATCCCGGTCACGAGTGTCGGTCCACGGAAGTTCGCGGGTTCGGGCCTGACGGAGGCCGCGGTGCGAGGTGGCTCGTACCGGGCGGCGGAGTCGCTGCCCGACCGCGTCGATGTCGCCCTGTTCGAGCTCATGGGCCCGGCCCTCGTCTACCTCTACTGGGGAGAGGTCGACAAGACCGGGCACCACCACGGATGGGGCTCTCGCCAGTGGGGCAACGAGCTGGCCACGCTCGACCGCGAGCTCGCGCGGCTCGCTCGGTCGCTGCCGCGGGGCACGACCCTGGTCGTGACAGCTGACCACGGCATGGTCGACGTCGACCGCTCGCAGCGCTGGGACATCGCCCAGACCCCCGCCCTCAACGAGGGCGTCGAGCTCGTCGCGGGCGAGCCGCGAGCACTTCACCTGCACGTCCCGGCTGGTCCGGGCACGGGCGAGCGGTCGCAGGCCGTCGCACGTCGATGGGCCGCGACGCTCGGAGGCGCAGCCGTTGTCGCGCTCGGTGACGACGCGGTCGCCGACGGCTGGTTCGGGCCCGTCGCGGAGCACGTCCGGCCGATGATCGGGGACGTCGTGGTAGCGATGACGGGCCGCGCGACCGTCGTCGACTCCCGGACCCAGTCGCGGATGTCGCTCGAGCTCGTCGGGGTGCACGGCTCGTTGACGCCCCACGAGCTGACGGTGCCCGTCCTGACCGTGCAGGCCTGAGCAGAAGGTGAGGTCCGGTGGCTGAGCTGGTGTTCTTCTCCGGCACGATGGACTCCGGCAAGTCGACCCTCGCCCTCCAGATGCATCACAACCATGCCGCGCGGGACCGCGACGGGCTGCTGTACACCCGGAACGACCGTGCCGGGGTCGCTCGTCTGTCGTCACGCCTCGGCCTGAGCGTGGGCGCGAACGAGGTGACAGACAGCACCGACTTCAGGTCCGAGGTCGTGGCGCTGCGGACTCGCGGCCGGTCGGTCGACTACCTGATCTGCGACGAGGCCCAGTTCTACTCCCCGACGCAGATCGACCAGCTCGCGAGCGTCGTCGACGACCTCGGCGCAGACGTGTTCGCGTTCGGCATCTCGACCGACTTCCGCACGCACCTCTTCCCCGGGTCTGCGCGCCTCGTCGAGATCGCGGACCGTGTCGAGGAGCTCCAGGTACATGCGCTGTGCTGGTGCGGCGCGCGTGCGACGCACAACGCCCGGACCCTGGCCGGCGTGATGGTCGTCGAGGGCGCGCAGGTCGTCGTCGGTGACGTCCAGGCGGACGAGGACGCCGTCGGGTACGAGGTGCTGTGCCGCCGCCACCACATGCGTCGCATGACGGCTGGGACCGCGCGCGCGGCCGCGCCGTCGCCGCAGACCCTGGGACTCCTGCCGGACGGGGGCCCGCCAGCCGTGGATCGTTGAAGGCGCGAGCCCTCCGCGTCACTCGGGCTTGGCGCCGAACACGATCTCGTCCCAGCTCGGCACCTTGGCGCGTGCCTTGCGCGGCTTGGCGCGCTCGGGGGCGGGAGCCTTGTCGGCCGACACCTCGGCGGTGTCGTCGCCGGCCCGGGTCGAACGCCGTGTGACGCCCGCGGGCTCGGTGCGGGCGGTCGGCGCAAGCAGCACGGTCGCCTCCGCAGCGGGGTCGGCGTCGACAGGGTGCGCGCCGGGGACCTGGGCCTCGAACGTCGCGAAGTCGAAGGCGTGCTGCGGACCGAAGCCCTCGAACTCCTCGTCGTCGTCGGTGTCGTCGTCCAGGTCGATCTGCTGACGGATGCCGCGGCGGCTGCTCAGGTCGTCGAGGAGCGCGTTCGTGCGCTCGTGCGGGTCGGGCTCCGGCGCGGGTTCGAGCTTGTCGGGCCGGTCCGTGTGGGCATCGACCGACTCGAGCACCGGCCGAACGGCGCCGTTCGCCTCGACGTCGAACACGACGTCCCGTACCGCAGCCAGGTGCCGACGCGGGATCGGTTCGTCAGCGATCTCGGTCTCGGACAGCCACCGGGCCTCGTCCTCGTCGGCCTGCACGACACGCTTCGCCGGGTCGAACGTCCACCGGGCCTCGCGCTCGTCGCCGTCGCCGACCCTGAACCTCGCGACGACCAACCACGGGCCGGACTGCGATCGGTGAGCGTCCCAGGCGAGCGTCTCCAGGGCCACCCCGCGGGCCGCCAGACGGTCGGTGACGAGATCGCCGAGCACCGGCGCACCGGCGTCACGCCCGACCCGGGTCGATCGCGCCTGGTCGGCGATGAACGCACGCTCCGCGAGCACGGGTCCCTCGTAGCGGCGGACCTGCTCGACCACGAGGTCAGCCTCGTCCGCGACCTCCTGGGCGGTGCTGCCGGCACGGATGCGCGCCTGGATCTCACGGGGGCTCAACGACCCCGCACGCGCGGCACGCAGCTGCTCGAGCTGGGGCCGGTCACGGCGCACGGCCGCGCGCAACGGCTCGTCGATGCGCAGGCGGAAGCGCTGACCGTCCGGCGCGGCAAGCACAAGATGCTCGCCGTCGTCGTGCAGTCCTATCAGCTCGAGCTCACCCATCCGACCTCCCGGTACTCAGGGACGAGACTGCCACCGATACGCTCCGATCGCCGGTAGGCGCTGCGGTGCGCCGCAGACGGCGCGCGGACCGGGTGCGGTTGGATCGGGTCGTGCCACCCGATCTCCCGCTCGAACCGGTCCTGGAGCTCGTCGGCGTCTTCGTGGGCGGTCTGTCGGGAGCGCTTGCCGCGATCCGCAAGCAGTTCGACATCTTCGGCATCGTGGTGCTGGCGTGGGCGGCGGGGCTCGGGGGCGGTCTGATGCGCGACGTGCTCATCGGCGCGTTCCCGCCGGTCGGCATCGGTCGGTGGGAGTTCATCGTGACCGCGTTCCTCGCGGGCGTCACGATGTACTTCTTCCACCCGCGCCTCGAGCGCGCTCGGCGCATGATCGCCGTGCTCGACGCCGGCGCGCTCGCGCTCTTCACGGTGGTCGGGACGGTCAAGGGCCTCTCGCTGGGTGCTGGCCCGACCGCGGCGGTGTGCGTCGGGGTCATCACGGGCGTCGGCGGCGGTGTCCTGCGCGACCTGCTGACGGGTGAGGTGCCGGTCGTCCTGCACCATCGCCAGCTGTACGCGGTCCCCGCCGTGATCGGTGCGTCGTTCACCGTCGTGCTGTGGTCCATCTCGTCGCTGTCGACGCTCACGGTGGGTCTCGCCGTCGGTGTCGTGCTCGGGCTTCGCCTTGTCGCGATGCGGTTCCACCTCAACGTCCCAGGACCGTGGCGGGGCGGGGCGCACGAGAGCTGAGGCTGGTGTCGGCGCGTCGTGCCGCCGTCGCCGCATGCTCAGGCGGGTCGGGCAGGATGGTCGCGTGACCTGGCAGCCGACCGACCCCCGCTCACCCGACCTGACCCCCGCCACGCCTCCCGACGTAGCGACGGTGCGCGAGCTCGTCGCACTGGCCGAGGAGCTCGCGCGGGCCGCGGGCCACCTGGTGCGTGACGGTCGTCCTGATCGGGTCGACGTCGCGGCCACCAAGTCGAGCCCGATCGACATCGTCACCGCGATGGATCTCGCGTCCGAGGCGCTACTTCGCACGATGCTGGCCGAGCGTCGGCCCGGGGATGGCGTCATGGGGGAGGAGGAGGGCCACCTCGCGGGGACGACGGGCCTCACCTGGGTCCTCGACCCGATCGACGGCACCGTCAACTACCTGTATGGGATCCCCGCCTACGCGATCTCCGTCGCGGTCGTGGCGGGGGAGCCCGACCCGGCGACGTGGACCGCGGTGGCAGGCTGCGTGCACTCAGTCGCCGACGCGCGGACCTACACGGCAGGCCGCGGCCTCGGCGCGCAGCTCGACGGTCGCTCCATCCGGGTGAACCCGGCGCGGCCGCTCGCCCAGTCGCTGCTGGGGACAGGCTTCGGGTACACCGTCGAGCGTCGCCGCGCGCAGGCGCGGGTCCTCGCCGCACTGCTGCCCCAGGTGCGTGACATTCGTCGCATCGGGTCGGCCGCGCTCGATCTGTGCAGCGTGGCGTCCGGCGGCCTCGACCTGCACTACGAACGTGGGCTGCAGCCGTGGGACCACGCGGCAGGTGCACTCGTCGCCCAGGAGGCCGGCGCCCTGGTCAGCGGGCTGCGCGGGCGGCCCGCGGGGGAGGCGATGACGGTCGCAGGGGCGCCCGGCACCGTCGCGGAGCTGATCTTGTTGCTCGAGGACCTCGAGGCCGACACGGACTCCTGAGCCGGTTCGCGGGTCGTTGTGGTCGCGCCCCGGCAGTGCGCGGGTGCGCTGAGCCGAAATATGGTGCAGAATCCCACCGCCGCGGGAACAAAGAGCAGCGCCGAAGCATTGATCCCGCGTACGACGATCCGCCGACATGACCGGAGTGTGAACCCGCAGATGGCAACCGACTACGACGCCCCGCGCAAGACCGAGGAGGACCTGAGCGAGGACTCGCTCCAGGAGCTCCAGGCCCGGCGCTCCGACAAGAACTCGGGCGTGGTGGACGAGGACGAGACCGAAGCTGCCGAAGGATTCGAGCTCCCCGGAGCCGATCTCTCCGGCGAGGAGCTGTCGGTTCGGGTGCTCCCGCGTCAGGCGGACGAATTCACCTGCACCCGGTGCTACCTCGTCCACCACCGCAGCCAGCTCGCGTACGAGAAGGACGGGCAGCCCGTCTGTTCCGAGTGCGCGGCCTGACCCCGAAGGACCACCAGCGCACGCCCCACTGACGCACGTCGAGGCCAGGAGCTCCCGGTGACCGGGTCTCCTGGCCTCGGTGCGTCACGGCACGGTCGGTGCCGCCTGCTGCGCGAGCACGGCGACCAACGCCTGGGGCCGGCGCGTCGAGACGAGCCAGTAGGGGGTGGGGTCCAGCGGGTCCCTGACCTCGACGCGGACGCCCGTGGGGATCGACGACCTCAGGCACACGTATGCGCGAGCGTCGAGGGCCGGTCCGAGCTCGTGCCGGGTCGCCTCACGATCCAGGACGCGCGCCGAACCGAGCAGCTCGAGTGGGATGTGGGCCGAACCTGCCCGCAGCTCGCCGTCCGCCACCTCGACACGCGGGGCGGTGGAGAGGCCCAGCACGGCGCCCGCGACGAGAGCCGCTGCACCGACGCCGAGGGCGAGCCCGAGCCCGAGGGGGACGAACGAGATCATCAGCATGCCGGCAAGGCCGACGGTGACGACCCACACCGAGGGCCCCGGACGCAGCCGCTCAGCGAAGAGCGCGGACGTCGGGCGGTGACTATCGGCAGTCATGCCACCAAGCATCCCACCCATGATCCGACGGTCATGATCAGACGGTAAGGTCGGGCCCCGTGACGGGTGACACGACTCTCGAGGTACTGCTCCTGCGACTCGACGACGGGGTCCCGGTGCCGAGCTATGCCCACCCGGGCGACGCGGGCGCCGATCTCGTGACTCGGGTCGACGTCGTGATCCCGCCCCAGGGCCGCGCGACGGTGCCGACCGGCATCGCGATCGCGCTGCCGGACGGGTACGCCGCATTCGTGCACCCGCGCTCGGGGCTCGCTGCACGCCACGGGCTGACCATCGTCAACGCTCCGGGTACTGTCGATGCCGGCTACCGCGGGGAGATCGCCGTCACGCTGCTCAACACCGACCAGGCCGAGCCTGTCGTGCTGCACCGGGGCGACCGGATCGCTCAGCTCGTGATCCAGCGTGTGGAGCGGGCGCGGTTCGTCGAGGCGGAACGGCTGCCGGGGTCGCATCGCGGCGACGGCGGGTTCGGCTCGAGCGGCGGATGGAAGTCCGCCGTCCCGCCGGCCACCTGAAGACCCCCGTGCCCTGTGCTGGACACCGGGCAAGGGCGGATTACTGTCGTGGGGTACCCCAGGGCGGGTGACATCTTCGAAAGAGGGACGAGCTGTGGGTCTTTTCCGGCGCGGTGCGCACGCGCGTACCGCCGAGGACGCAGGGGTCGAGCACGCCGTCGAGGGCCAGGACTTCGAGGGCGGGGTCGTCGATGACGCCCCGATCGACGCTGGCGTCGACGTCGGGGAGACGGACGCCCCGGACACCGACGCCCACGCCCCGGCCGTCCGCACAGGTGGCCCGTGGGACGTCGACGACGTGCCCGGGGCCGGTCCCCGGGTGGACCTCGGAGCGATCCTGCTGCCCGCGGTCCAGGGCATGGAGCTGCGCATGGAGATCGACAAGGCCACGGGAGCCGTCTCGGCGGCTGCGGTCAGCGTCGAGGGCTCGACACTCCAGATCCAGGCATTCGCGGCACCGCGGACAGAGGGGATCTGGGACGACATCCGGGCCGAGATCGCGGAGTCGGTGATCAAGCAGGGCGGTTCGGCCGACGACCTGCCCGGACCGTTCGGTCGCGAGCTGCTCGCACGGCTGCCTGTCCGCACGGCCGAGGGACGCACGGGCCATCGCCCGGCGAGGTTCATCGGCGCCGACGGTCCGCGCTGGTTCGTGCGCGGCGTCGTGACGGGCAAGGCAGCCGTCGACCCGGCGGCCGCCGAGGCGATCGAGCGGATCTTCTCCGACATCGTCGTCGTCCGCGGAGCCGAGGCGTGCGCGCCGCGCGACCTGCTCCCGCTACGCATCCCCGGTGAGCGGCCGGCCCTCGTGCCAGACGCCGCCGAGCCGTCGGCACCCTCGTTCGACCCCATGAGCCGGGGTCCGGAGATCACGGAGATCCGATGAGCCTGCGCGAGGTCCTGCACCGGGCGTTCGAGTCCCAGTCCGAGATCGAGGCCGACGAGGAGCGCGCCGAGGCGAAGCAGACGGTCGGCTGCGTCGCGGTGGAGAAGGTGAGCGACCGCCACCAGGTGAGCGTGTCCGGCGTGCTGCGGTCCGTCACGCTGCGGCCGCGCGAGGGGGTGCCCGCGCTCGAGGCCGAGCTGTACGACGGCAGCGGCACCCTCGACCTGGTCTGGCTCGGTCGTCGCGCGATCGCCGGCATCAACCCGGG
>JAYTSH010000467.1:0-4378 GCA_043745755.1 Cellulomonas sp.
GAGGTCCAGGACATGTACCTCGGCCGCAGCCCGGTGCCGCCCGTGACCTACGGGTCGGACGACGGCGTCGTCCCGATGGAGATCAGCACGCACACCGACCCTCTCGACAACCCTGTGTGGACCGTCGGGCCCACCTCACCGGGCGACAGGTCCTGACTTCACCGGGGGCTCATACTCGGTCGCCTCCGGCCGATAGGGACAGCGAACCCCTCCAGGAGGCCACGGATCGATGGACGGCATCGCGGCGATCACCAGTCGGATCACGGAGATCCAGAGCACCGTCGCTGCCCTGAACCCGCAGCCGACAGCGCCGTCGGCGGGCGGCGGGTTCGACTCGGTGCTGGCCACCGAGGTCACGAAGCAGTCCGCCAGCACGACCGGCGTCGACCCCACCGCCCTGCGCGTCCAGCAGGTCGGCGCGTACGGCTCCGAGCAGCTCTCCAACGCCGCTGCGATCATCAAGGCCGGGCAGAAGCTCGGGCTCTCGATCTGGGACCAGACCATCGGCGTCATGACCGCGATCGGTGAGTCGTCGCTGCGCGTGGTCGACCACGGTGACACCGCCGGCCCGGACAGCCGCGGGCTCTTCCAGCAGCGCGCGAACGGTGCGTGGGGCACCTACACCGACCGGATGAACCCGACTGTGAGCGCGACGAGCTTCTTCACGGCGCTGGCAGGCGTCCAGGGGCGCGACTCGGTGGCGCCGACGATCGTCGCGCACACCGTGCAGCGCAACGCCGACCCGCAGCACTACACGAAGTACTGGGACGACGCGGTCGCGATCGTCTCGGGCCTGACCGGCACGGGCGGGTCCTGACCAACCGACCGCTACGGGCCCAACAGCGCCGCTGGTACGACGGCGATCCCGTCGGAGCGGCGGTAGGCGTGGCGGCCCGTCGTGACGACGACGGCGTCGACGAGCTCGTCACCGATCTGCGACCGCAACCAGGTCAGATGACGGACGTCGTCGTCGGTCACGCGATCGGCCAGCTTGACCTCGATCGCCAGGACGCGACCGTCGGGCCGCTGCACGATGAGATCGACCTCATGATCCCCGTTGCTCGTGCGTAGGTGGTGCACGCTCGCGTCCGCGGCCGCGGCGTAGACCCTGACGCTCAGGGTGACGAGGTGCTCGAACAGGGCCCCGAGCAGCGTGCCGCGGCGCAGGTCCGCTGCCCGGCCCTGCACTCCGCTGGACAGGCCGCCGGCGTCGACGCCGAGGAGCCGGGCCGCGAGCGCCGGGTCGGCCAGCTGATGCTTGGGCGCCTGCCCCAACCGCGCGAAGTCGTTGCGGGTCGGAAGCCACGCGTCGACCTCATCGAGGAGCCACAGGCTCTGCAGCACGTCGCGATAGGCGATCGTCGTGGTCTTGGCGGGCTTGTCGGACTCGCCGGGCGTTGCCGCCGTGAGGATCGCGTTGTAGCTGGCCGTCGTCGAGGTGGCAGCCGCGAAGGCTGCGAGCCAGGCCCGCAGGACCTGCGGCCGGCGCACCTGCAGGCCCTGCTCGGGGAACTCCCGCTGCACGACGGCATCCAGGTATCCGTCGAGCCTCAGCGCCCGCGCACGAGGAGCGTCGGTGCGGATGTCCGGGAAGCCGGACGCCACGATCTCCTCGATGTAGGTGGGCAACCTGATCTCAGTCGTCCCGCCGATGTCGACGCTCCCGTTCAGGAGCCCCGACAGGCTCACGGTCGGCTCGTCCACCCGCCGCTCGGCGAGACTGAGCGGCCGCATCCGCAACCCGACGATGCGCCCGGCGCCCGAGTGGAGTGACGTGCCCGTCGGGACCGCACTGCCCGTGAGCAGGTAACGACCTCGTTGGCCCCGGTCGTCGACGTCGCGGCGCACGATGTCCCAGACCTCGGGCAGGCGCTGCCACTCGTCGATGAGCACCGGCGCTGCGACTCGGGTCAGGTACGAGCGGTCAGCGACGACGAGCTCTCTGTCCGTCGGGTCGTCGAGCGCGAGCACCGTAGCTGCGCGGCGGCGTGCCGTTGCTGTCTTCCCCACTCCCTTGGGACCGTGGATCTCGACCGCGGGGAGGGACCCCGCGACATGGTCCAGCTGGTCGTCCAGGGTTCGCCGGAGGTAGTCGCTCATTCCCGCTACGCTACCGTTTGCAGACTTTCCGCGCTACCGCTAGCAGTTGTTCTAGGATACCGTTTGCGCCCATCTTGCACTACCGTCTGCACCCGGCATCCCGGGTCGTTCATAGCGCCCCCGGCTCCGCCATGAGCGCGCGGATCTCCTCGACGACGACGTCGCGCCGGACAGTGGTGTTCCAGTCGGCGCGGGCAAGGGTCCGGGAGTAGACGATCTTCGGCATGTCCCGCCAGGTGCTCGCGAACTCGCGAACTCGCGAACTCGCGCACGGGTGCAGGGGCGTCGGGATCCGCGTCGGCGGTCGGCCAGTAGGCCGCCATGAGCTCGTGGGTCACGCGCCCGCGCGGGCGTCAGAGCTCGATGAGCGGCCGGGGCGGCTCATGATCGGGCGGCTCGAGCTCGGGTGCGGGGTCGGTCGTGACGAGCCGGAGCACCCCTGGGCCCGCCATCGCGGCGCAGCCGTGCACACGCCACCCCGTGAGGTCCTCGGCGGGCAGCTCGTCCCGGCGCACGAGCAGGACCCATGGCTCCTCGGCCGGCTGGTTGGCGGTGAGCATGTCGGGGTACCCCTCGACCGGTCCCGACCGCGTGACGTCGACGACGAGCTCGAGGCGGCTGTCGTCGTCCCCGACCGACGACACCGACCGCACGACACCGTGGATCTCGGTGCGGTTCTCCCTCACAGCGACCATGGTTCAGTCCGCCTTCCCGGCGAGGTGACGCACCAGCGCTGCCGCGATGGGCTGCCCCGTGTGCGACTCGTAAAAACTGTAGCCCGGCATGGGGTTGACCTCGAAGCAGACCCAGTCCCCCGCCGGGGTGCGGCGCAGGTCGATGCCCGCGAGCGGGAGCCCGAGCGTCGCGGCGAGACGGACGCAGCGGTCGGCGATCTCGTCCGGCAGGCGCGTCGCGGAGAGAGCTGCGGTCAGCCCGTCGCGACCGGCGTAGCGGTAGTCGATCGCGTCGGACCCGATCTCGGTCGCGAAGACCTCGCGGCCGACGACGTGCACCCGCACGTCCGTCCCGGGCACGAGCGCCTGGAACTGGGTCGGCAACGTCCGCACGCGCTCGAGCCGACCGAGTGCGGACCCCTCGAGCAGCCGCACGATCGACCGCACGCCGGAGATCGACTTGAACACCACGGCACCGTGCGCCGCCGCGAACGCCCTGACCTCGTCGGGGTCGTCGGTGACGATCGTCTCGGGGACGGCGAACCCTGCCGCAGCGACGAGCTGCGCCTGGTAGGGCTTCGAGGCGTTCGAGTGCATCGCCGACGGTCGCGACGCGACCCGGCACGTCGCCACGTCGATCCAGCCGAGCAGCAGCTCGACGAGCGCGCGCCCGCGCTCGCTCTCGCGCGGGTCCGTCCCGGGGACCGCCGAGAGGGGGCGCGCGTAGACCCCGGCGACGTCGTCGAGCAGGGTGCGCGCACCGCTGCTCTCGAGGACGCCACCGCCGTCGCCGTCGAGGCGCAGGTCGGCGACGGGGTGGGACTGCTGGTCGACGAGCACGTGCTCGACGCCGAGGTCCCCCGCCTCCTCGACGACTCGACGCACGGCCGGGTCGTCCCCGTACCCGATGACCAGGATCATCACGCCACCTCCGCGAGGAACGTGCCCGCGAGCGCGATCTCGTCGTGGCTGAGGACGGGTGCGAGCGGCTGGGCCTCCACGACCCCGCCCCCGGGGTCGAACCCGACGGAGAGGATGCGGCACCGAGCCGCCTCGGCGAGCGCGCAGCACCCCCGCGCCTCGGCCACGTCTGCCGCGCCGACGGCACGTCGCCCCGCCACGAGCACGCGCCGGACCGCGTCGTGCGTGCGGTCGAGCGGACGACGCGCGTCCCACGCGCTGCCCGACCAGCCCGGGACGAGCCGTGCCGACGTCGCCGCGACACCATCCGTCACGCAGAGGCCGGCTTGGCGCGCCTCGGCTCGCCAGCGGAGCGCCGACCACGTCGGACCAGTGGGTCCGTCACCCGTCACCGCATTGACCACACGATCACCGAGCGCGGCGAGCCAGCTGACTGCGAGCGCCTGGACCTCGGCAGACGCGTAGTCCCGGTCCGCCGCCGCGGCCGTACGCAGCGCCGACGGCACGCTCGTCGTGGTGCGGAACCAGACGAGCGCGAGGTCGTCGTCGGCCACGGGGTCACCGAACCCCGCCGGGAAGACGAGCCGGGTCGACGCCCGGCCCGTGGCCGTGACCCGGTGCGTCCAGCGCGTGCGGGACCAGGCGTAGCCGGGCACCCAACGCACGTCCACATCGGGGCGGGC
>JAYTSH010000468.1:0-3332 GCA_043745755.1 Cellulomonas sp.
GTCGCTGCTCGTCTTCCCGCCGGGGCTCAAGGAGAACGGCGGCATCTTCTGCCACGCGAACTCCTGGGCGATCGTCGCGGAGGCGATGCTCGGGCACGGTGACCGCGCGTACGAGTACTACCGCGCCTACCTGCCCGCCCGCTACGAGGACGACGCCGAGACCCACCAGGTCGAGCCGTACGTCTACAGCCAGTTCACGCACGGTCCGTCGTCGCCGCGCTTCGGTCAGTCGCGCAACCCGTGGCTCACGGGCACTGCGAGCTGGACGTACGTCGCGGTGACGCAGCACATCCTCGGCATCCGGCCGAAGCCCGAGGGGATCAAGATCGACCCGTCGATCCCGACGGCCTGGGACGGCTTCGAGGTGCGCAGGCGCTTCCGCAACCGCAACGTCACGATCCGGGTGACCAACCCGAACCACGTCAGCCGCGGGGTCGCGATCATGACCGTCGACGGAACGGCAGTCGACGGCGACGTCGCCCCCGAGTGGCTCCTCCAGGACGGCTCGGTCGTCGACGTGGTGCTCGGATGACCGCCATGGCAACCCGCGCCCCTGCGGTGCGGGCCCCCGTCGTCGACGACCCGCGTGTCGTCATGCTGCGCTCCGCCGGGTGGGAGCTCGGCGTGCTGCCCGCGACCGGCGCGTCGATCGCGTTCGCTCGCATCCTCGTCGATGGCGCCTGGGTCGACCTGCTGCGCCCGACGCGGCCGAACGTGTACGGCAAACCCGAGCGGTGCGCGAGCTTTCCCCTGGTCCCGTGGTCGAACCGGATCCGCGACGGCGTGCTGTCGTTCCGTGGACGCACGTGGCAGCTCGCATACACCGCGTGCGACGCGACCGCGATTCACGGCGCGGTGCGCGAGTTCAGCTGGAGCGTCGTCGAGCGCACGTCGTCCAGCGTCGACCTCATGCTCGACACCACCGGCCTGACCGGCGTCAACTTCCCGTGGCGCTTCCGCACGCGCATCCGTTATGCGCTGACAGCGAGCGCTCTCGCCGTCTCGACGACCATCGAGAACGTCGACACCGAGCCGTTTCCCGCCGGATTCGGCCACCACCCGTACTTTCAGCGGCGCCTCCTGCCCGGCAGCCCAGACGCGATCCTCCAGGTCCCCGCCGAGCGCGCGTACGCGCTCGACCGTGCGATGGCCGTCGGCCCCGCAGGCGTCGTGCCCGTCCGCGCCGACTACCGCTTTCCGCGTCCGCTCGGGTCCGCGTTCGTCGACGACGTGCTCACCGCGCGGCACCCCGGCGAACCCATCCGGATCCACTACCCCGAGCAGGGCGTCGACGTGCACATCGACGCAGACGCCGCGTTCGAGCACATCGTCGTCTACGTGCCGCGGGGGCGGGCCTACTTCGCGGTCGAGCCGGTCACGAACGTCAACGGCGGCTTCGCGCTGCACGACGCCGGCGTGCCCGGGACAGGCGTGTTCGTGCTCGAGCCGGGAGAGTCTCGGTCGGCGTCGTTCACGATCGGTGTCGACGGGCTCGGGTAGGGCGGAGCGCGGACCGGTCGCGGCACGGCCGGTGGGCGGTGTGGAGGCGCCGGGCAGCGCCAGGTATGCTGATCCGCGCGTCGCCGGGCGAGTGTCACGGCAGCGCGAGGGCAAGGCATGCGGGTGTAGTTCAGTGGCAGAACTTCAGCTTCCCAAGCTGATAGCGCGAGTTCGATTCTCGTCACCCGCTCCAGTATTTTCGCAGGTCAGGGACTTGCGAAGCGAATGTCAGACCACTCTGGGACCCTCGTTAGGTCGGCCCGTGCCATAACGTGCCATAACTTCCGCCCAGGGAGGTCCCGACCATGACCAGACCCCGTACCGCACACCGCCGCCCCAGCGGCTCTATCCGCCGCCTGTCGTCGGGCAGCTGGCAGGCCCGCTACACCGGCCCCGACGGCGCCCTCCGCACCCTGGGGACCTTTCCCACCAAGGTCGAGGCCGACCAGACCCTGGCCCACGAGACCTCCCGAATGGCGCGCGGCCTGTGGCACGACCCCAGCCGCGGCCAGGAGCAGCTCGGGCGCTGGTTCCGGGAGTGGATCGCCGGGCGGGCCGACCTCGCCGACAGCACCCGCGCACAGCGGCAGCGTGAGTACTATTGTTTTCATGTGAGTTCTTGGCGCATCACTGGGAGGGCCAATGGACATCTCGAACCCGCTGAGCTGCGTCGTGCCGTCGGCTCACGGCCCGGTGCTGGCCGTCCTCGCCGGGACGACCATGCCCCTGACCGGCCGGAAGATCGCTGAGCTCTCGAACCCCCGGGTCTCCCAGCCCCGCGTCGCGCGGATCCTGCGCGAGCTGACCGATGCCGGGCTCGTCGAGCGCACCCCTGCCGGCTCGTCGTCGCTGTTCGTGCTCAACCGGGAGCACCTGGCTGCCGGAGCCGTCGAGACCCTGGCGACGCTCCGGCAGCAGCTCTGGGCGCGGATCGGCGAGCACGCCGGAACCTGGACCTACCCGCCCGTCGCCGTCGTCGTCTACGGCTCTGCTGCGCGCGGGGACGGAGGCATCGCCAGCGACATCGACCTCCTCGTGGTGAGGCCCGCCCGCGTGGGTGACGACGACCCGGCGTGGCACGACGCCCTGACCGATCTGGCCGCACGCGTCGCGCGCTGGACAGGCAACCCCTGCGAGGTGCTCGACCGATCGGAGAACGAGCTTGCGGAGATGGCGGCCCACGGCGAGCGGCTGCTCAGGGAGATCCGCCGAGACGGGCGGGCGGTGGTCGGCGCGCTCACGACCGTCCCGCGCCCGGTCGAGGTCCCCTGAGGTGGGCGCTGTGGAGGAGTCGCGGGCACACCTGCGCAAGGCCCTTGAGTTCCTGGACGCCGCCCGCCTCGAGGTGGAACGCCAGCTGTACTCCGCCGCGGCGTCGTCAGCCGTTCTGGCCGGCATCAACGCCAAGGACGCGATCTGCCTGCGACTGACCGGTCGCACCGGCAAGTCCGACGACCACCGCTCGGCAGTCCCCGAGCTCGCCGCAGCGGGGCCGGCGGGCAAGGCCCTGGAGTCGACCTTCCGCCGCCTGCTCGGCCTCAAGACAGCCGCCCAGTACCAGTCCGCCCCGATCGGCCGAACCGACGCAACGAAGGCGGTCGACTGGGCCACGCGCATGGTCGACGCGGCGGCCGATGTGATGGGGGCCTGAGGCAGCGAGAGCTCGATCCCGTTTCCTTTCCGCAACGCGAGGAGGACGGAGAGAGCCTGGAGGCCGGCACGGAGGCGAGGGGCCCAGAACGCTCGCCCAGGGCGCCGACGAGCTCGTCGTCACCGAACGGTTCATCCGCAAGCTCATCGCCGACGGCGACCTGCGTGCCGTCAAGGTCGGC
>JAYTSH010000469.1:0-6918 GCA_043745755.1 Cellulomonas sp.
GACCAGCGTGTACAGGTGGAAGTTGTGCGCCGTCGGGTCCCACCCGCCGTGGTCGATGCCGCGGAAGAGACGCAGCAGGTTCGCGAGGTCGACGCCGCGGGTCTGGGCGACACCGTGCTCGCGGTAGGACGGGAAGACGTAGTCCTGCAGGGCGAGCGCGTGCCCAGAGCCGACCTGTGCCGCCTCCTGGCCGAGGCTCTGCGCCCACAGCCCGAGCTCGCCCTGCCGCTGCAACGAGGTGGCCTCGTTGTCGAAGCGTCGGACGAGCACCATGTCGCGGTACATCGCGCGCAGGGCGGCGCCGTCGAGGTGCGCGACGAGGGTGCTGTAGACGGGATGGTCGACGCGCTCGCCCGCGGGCGTGAGCAGCTGGACGAGGCCGGCGTCGGTAAGCGGTCCGTCGGGGCTCACGCGGTGTCTCCTTCGCGTGCAGGGTTTCGCGTGCAGGGTTTCGCGTGCAGGTATGGGTGCTCGCCCGGTTCGGCGAGCGCTCCAGGTCAAACCTACGTCAGCGTAGGCTACGACACCGTAGGTTGTCTGAGTGCTCGTCGGACAACCCGCGCCATGGTGACTTGTCGGGTCTCCACAGCACCGCGCGCGCCGCGTAGGACACCCCAGCGTGCACCCACCCGGACCTCAGCGCCGGAACCTGGCCGTGAACTCGAGCAGCACGTCGGTCGCCTCGGGCTCCCCCACGCTCACGCGCACGCCGTCCCCCGCGAACGGACGCACGATGACGCCGGCCTCGGTCGCCGCGGTGGCGAACGGCACCGCCCGGTCGCCGAGCGGCAGCCACACGAAGTTGGCCTGGCTGTCCGGAACCGACCAGCCCTGCCTCCGCAGGCCGGCGAGCATCCGGACGCGCTCGGCCACGATCGCGTCGACCCGCGCCAGCAGCTCGTCGGCCACCCGCAGCGACGCGATGGCTGCGAGCTGCGCAACCTGCGACACCCCGAACGGGGTCGACGTCGCACGGATCCCCGCGGCCAGGCGCGGTCGTGCGATCGCGAAGCCGACGCGCAGGCCCGCGAGCCCGTAGGCCTTGGAGAACGTCCGGAGCACGACGACGTTCGGGCGACGTGCGAACACCGCGAGCGCGTCGGCGGCCAACGGGTCCCGGACGAACTCGACGTAGGCCTCGTCGAGGACGACCAGGACGTCGCGTGGAGCTGCGGCGAGGAACTCGGACAGCTCGTCGGCGTGCACCGCCGGTCCGGTCGGGTTGTTCGGGGTGCACACGAGCACCACCCGGGTCCGCGGCGTGACGGCAGCGGCCATGGCGACCAGGTCGAGCCGGCCGTCGTCGGTCACGGGCACCGGCACCCCGACACCACCGGCGACGGCGATGGCGATCGGGTACGCCTCGAACGAGCGCCACGGGTACACGACCTCGTCGCCCGCGGCGACGACCGCGGCGAGCACGTGCCCCAGCACCGCGATCGAGCCGTTGCCGACGACGAGGCTCGCGGCGGGCACGCCCCACCGGCTCGCGATCGCCTCGGTCAGCTCCGTCGCGTACATGTCGGGGTAGCGGTTGACGTCCATCGCACCATCGATGATCGCGGCGACCACCGACGGCAGCGGAGGGAACGGGTTCTCGTTGGACGACAGCTTGAACGCCGCTGCGCCGACGGGCGACCGACCACCCGGCACATACGCGGGAAGGGCAGCGACAGCCGGCCGGAGGGGTACCTGGGTCACCCGGACAGCATGCCATTGCCGCACGATTCCCCCTGTGAGCCCGCCCTGCACCTGGCAGGATCAGCCCATGGGATTCCTCGTGCGAGTCATCATCAACGGCGTCGCGATCTGGCTCGCGACCGTCCTGCTGTCGGGCCTGCAGATCGTCGGCGCCGGATCGACCGGACAGAAGATCGGCATCATCGCGCTGATCGCACTGATCTTCGGGCTCGTCAACGCGATCGTGAAGCCGCTCGTCAAGCTCCTCGCGTTCCCGCTGTACATCGTGACGCTCGGGCTGTTCACGCTCGTCGTCAACGCACTCATGCTGGTGCTCACCGCATGGATCACGGGCCACACCGACTGGGGTCTGCGGATCGACACCTTCGGTACCGCAGTGCTCGGCGCGCTCATCATCTCGATCGTGAGCTTCGTGCTCAGCGTCGCGCTGCCGGGCGGCCGCAAGCGCTGAGTACGCAAGCGCCGATCCCGCGAGCGCTGAGCCCGCGCACTGAGCCCGCGGTCCTCGCTGGCACCAGCGCGTGCGATCACGGGCGGGCCGGCGACAACGTCGCGACCTCGACGCCTCCGATCCCGGCGTACTCCGTCACCACCGCCGTCGTGCCGTCGGGCCCGAACACGCTCGACCCGACGGACTCCTGCCAGGCACCGATCGACGCGTCGTGGTCGGCCGCGGCATCCACCAGGTCCAGGGTGCGCGCGTAGAGATCGACGTCGTGCGCCTCGACGAACGACAGGTCGGCAGCACGGTCCACCGGGTCGTCAGCCACCGACAGGTCTCGACGGACGGTCGTCCGGTCGCGGGTGTCCGGGTTCGCGCTGCCGTCGAGCGCAGGGACCACATCGGTCGTGTGCTCGACGTTGAGGACCTGCACGCCTGGTTGCGTGCTGATCCCTGCGACCGGCGATCCGGCGGTCAGCACGTGGGTGATCGCGAACCTGGACGTCACGGCGGCCGACGCGGCGAGGGCCATCGCCGTCATGCCGCCCTGGCTGTGGCCGGCGAGCATGACCGGCTCACCCGGCGCGATGCCGGCCTGCTCCATGGCGGCGACGGTCAGCTCGCTGGCGGCCGCGGACTGTCCGGCCAACAGCTCGAGATTGCTCTGCAGGTCGAGGGCGTTGGGTCCGCCGACCGACCACTCCTCGGTCCCCGGCACGGCGACGAGCCACGAGCGCGTGCCGTCCGGGTGGTCGAGCCGCGTCACGGCGACCGCACCGGGCGTCACGTAGCCGTCGCGGACCGATCGCATCGCATCGCCGTCGGATCCGGGCACGTCGGTTCCAGTCAGGGTCCTGGTGCTGCCGAGGACCGGGACGACGAGCAGGGGCCGCCGCGGCAGGAGGATGCCGATCGGGGCGACGGACGGGCCGACGGGCGCCACGAGCAGTCCTTGGACCCCGGGCCGCAGCGCCCGCAGGAACGTGCCGGCGCCGTAGAGCATCGTCTCGGCCGCTCCGCTGCTGACCAGGTCCGACACCTCGGGACGACGGCCTGTCGCGGCCCAGGCCAGCACCGACCCCACCTCGACCGCGAAGAGACCTGCCAACGCGGCGGCGACCCCGAAGATCGGCGCCAAGGGACCCTCCCCGAGGCTCGACGCCGCGGTGCCCACGAACGCGCGCACCGCGAGCTCGACCGTCCCCTCGGCCCGCTCGTACGTCGAGGCCGCCTCGACGAGCGCCCGTGCGAGCCCGCGCAGGTTCTCCGCAGTCCGGGCCGGCGACGACGGGCTCCGCAGCACAGGGTCGAGCGCCGCCCGGGCGGACGCGCCGGAGCCGAAGACGTCCCCCGTGAACGTGGCGCGGTACGCGTTCGCGAGGACGCCGTCGGCATCGGCGAGGCTGTCGGCAGACTGGCGCAGCGCGGCGGCCGCCCGGTGCAGGTCCTCAAGGCGTGCGGACGTTCCGCCGTAGCCTCCGGTGACGTGCAGCCCGTCGCTCACCGACCACCGCCGAGCAGTCGCTGCGCGACGGACGAGCACGCGTCGCCGTGAGCGTCCCGCGCGCCGGCGTCGTGAACCGCGAGCGCGTGGTGGGCCGCGTCGAGCAGCGTTCTCGAGCGGAGCACCGCCTGCTGGGCCTCCGTGAGCGCCGCCTGGTAGCGGTCGGCGGCGTCCGACACCCAGTCGACCTGGTGCGCGTGGGCGAGCGTGCGAGCCGCCGCCTCGACCAGGCCCAGGGCGCGTGCCGCCGCGGGTGCGAGCGCGCCGCTCACCCTCGACCTGCCGTGCCGACCTGATTCACCATGCGCGGGACGCTAGTTCGGGTGGGCAACCGGCGGCCGGGCCGGTGATCCGTTCGGTGCTGGCGGTCGTCGCCCGCCCGCCTGTGGGTGGGGCGGCTGCGCCGCGGGTTCTGGGAGGATGGCCCCATGGGTCAACCGCGCGTCGTTCTTGCTCAGGTCGAACCGGCGATCGCGCTCGGGCCGCTCGACGGCCGGTACCGCGGGGCCGTGGCGCCGCTCGTCGACCACCTGTCCGAGGCCGCGCTGAACCGCGAGCGCGTGCACGTCGAGGTCGAGTGGCTCATCCACCTCACGGCGCACCACGTGGTGCCGGGCGCACCCGTGCTGTCCGCCCGGGAGCAGGAGTACCTGCGCGACGTGGTCGCGAGCTTCGGGGCAGCCGAGATCGCCGAGCTCGGGGCCATCGAGAAGACGACGGTTCATGACGTCAAGGCGGTCGAGTACTTCCTCAAGGACCGCCTCGCTGCGGCGCCGTCCGTGCTGGGTGCGTCGACTGTGCTCCCGGCCGTCAGTGAGCTTGTGCACTTCGCGTGCACGAGCGAGGACATCAACAACCTGTCGTACGCGCTCATGGTGCGCGGCGCCGTCGAGCGGGTGTGGCTGCCCGCCGCGCGCGCGCTGGTCGCCGACATCACGGCGCTCGCCCACGAGCACGCGGGCGTGCCGCTGCTCGCCCTCACGCACGGTCAGCCCGCGACCCCGACGACCCTCGGCAAGGAGGTCGCTGTTCTCGCGCACCGTCTGGGCCGCCAGCTGCGCCGGATCGAGCGCGCGGAGTACCTCGGCAAGCTCAACGGTGCGACCGGGACGTTCGGCGCGCACGTCGTCGCGGTGCCGGGCGCGGACTGGCCGGAGGTGAGCCGGACGTTCGTCGAGCAGCTGGGGCTGACCTGGAACCCGCTCACGACACAGATCGAGTCGCACGACTGGCAGGCCGAGCTCTACGCGGACGTGGCGCGGTTCAACCGAGTGCTGCACAACCTGTCCACCGACGTGTGGACGTACATCTCGAACGGGGTCTTCATCCAGATCCCCGTCGCTGGGGCCACGGGCTCGTCGACGATGCCGCACAAGGTCAACCCGATCCGGTTCGAGAACGCGGAGGCGAACCTCGAGATCTCGAGCGCCCTGCTCGACACGCTCGCCTCGACCCTCATCACGTCCCGCCTCCAACGCGACCTCACGGACTCCACGACCCAGCGCAACATCGGCATCGCGTTCGGCCACTCGCTGCTCGCGATCGACAACGTGCGCCGCGGCCTCGGCGGGCTCTCGGTGGACCGCGCGGCCCTCGAGCGCGAGCTGGACGCGAACTGGGAGGTGCTGGGCGAGCCCGTGCAGTCCGCGATGCGCGCCGCGTCCGTCGCCGGGGTGACCGGGATGGAGAACCCGTACGAGCGCCTCAAGGAGCTCACCCGCGGTCGCCGGCTCACCGCCGAGGACATGCGAGCGTTCATCGCCGGGCTGGGTCTGCCCGCCGACGTCGCGGCCCGGCTGACCGCCCTGACGCCCGCGACGTACACGGGCCTTGCCGCCGACCTCGTCGACTACCTCGAGGACTGATCCGGGGTCGGGGTCCCGGGCGATCCGGGGTCGGTCCGGGGTCGGTCCCGCCCCTCGAGTCAGCGCTCCCACAGCCACGGACGGCGCTGTCTGGTCACGCTCTCATCACACCCTCATAGTGCGCATCCTCATGCGTTCTTGCTGGTCAGTGTCTTGCAACCGCCGCCGAGCCGGCACCGGAGGCGTGTGCAGCCCTGCCACGAACGGGTGACTCCTGGACAGGTGCCCTGTCGGACCTGCACAATCGGTCCCGGTGCGGCTTTGTCCGATACATACCATTTGGCGAGGAAGCCATCGTGACCCTCATGCAGAAGGCGATCACACCGGCGCTGACCCGAGCGCATCTGACGCTGGGTCACGACCGCATCGCCGGCTACGCAGTGCGCGCCGAGGACGTCTCGTTCGCCACGGCGCCCGCGCAGCTGTTCGAGGTCCACGGGCTCGGCTACCCCGGTACACCCTTCAGCCCGTACGCGCAGTCGATCGACATCCTGCGGTTCGAGTCGTCCTCGCACCTGCAGTACCGGGACGTGCCCGGCTACATCGTCCCGTTGTGGTGGCTTCGCCACTCGCGCATCCCCCCGGGCGCCGAGCTCGTCCGGGTCTTCGCAGACGGCACCTCGATCCTCCTCGCCAGGTACGGCCACGTCGGCACGGGGTGGAGCGTGACGCAGCCTGGGGCAGATCGCCCGTCCCTCGCCTCGCTGTCCCGCTGCGTCGGGCCGGTCGCCAAGTGGCACGGCGCCTACCTCGAGGCCGACGTCATCGACGACGACCGCGGCATCATCCTCGCGCTCGCCAACCCGCCGCTCTCGGAGACGGGCTTCCGGCAGGCCCCGTCGGGCCGCTGGTACCGGCAGGTCAGGCGCGAGGACGTCAGCGAGCTGTTCGAGCTGGACCTCACCGCGCGCTGGAACGGGCTCGACGTACGGGTCGTCGACCAGTGGCAGGACTCGCAGCGGTACGTCGTCGCGCGGATCTCCCACCTCGGCGACGACGTCGAGCGGGCCGAGCGCCTGCGCCTCGACCGCATCGAGGCGGGTGTCTACGAGTCGATCGTCTACGCCGCCGAGCTCACGGACATCCAGACCAACCAGGTCGTGCCGCACACCTGGGCTGCCGGACCCGCCCAGCGGGCCTTGGCATGAGAGCGCTCCACACGGCGGACCAGACCGCCCCCTAGACGCGCGCCGGGCCTGGCTCCCCCATTCAGGCCCGGCGCGCACCTCCGTCCGCTCGTCCTTGTGAACCGCGCGGGTCGCTCGCTATCGTGTCTCGCATGGTACCTGTCGACGAAAGTATCCTGACGCACCTGCGTCGCGGTGCCCTGGAGTTCTGCGTGCTCGCGCTGCTCCAGAGCGGCGAGTGGTACGGGCTCGACATCGCGCGCCGCCTCTCGATCGACG
>JAYTSH010000470.1:0-4245 GCA_043745755.1 Cellulomonas sp.
TCCGACCTGTTCGTCCGCGAGGGCTACTCCGCGACGAGCATCGAGGCCCTGGCTCGCGCCGCCGGCGTCGGCGCGCAGACCGTCTACTACGGGTTCGGCACCAAGAAGGCCGTGCTCGCCGCGTGCCTCGCTGCGGCGATCGGCGACGAGGGACCGCGCGCCGTCACGGTGCTCGAGCGCCCGACGGTGCGCGCGATCCTCGCCGAACCCGACCCGGACCTGCGCCTCTTCCGTCAGGTCAGGGCCACGGCTGACGTGCTCGGTCGCGCGGCGGGGCTGCTCGACGTCGCGCGCGCGGCGGCCGCCGTCGACCCTGACCTCGCGGCGCTGTGGGAGAGCTACGACGCCGAGCGGCGCGTGGTCCTGCGGGCCCTGGTCGGCTCGCTGGCGCGGGAAGGGTCGCTCCGACCGGGCCTCGCACCGGTCGCGGCGATCGACGCGGCGGCCGTCGTGCTCGGTCCCGAGACCTGGAACGCGCTCGTCACCCAGCGCGGCTGGCGTGCGCTGGACTGGGCGCGCTGGGCGCACCGGCAGCTCGCCGCGGAACTGCTAGGGCGGCTGCCCGACGACGTGCGCCCCTGACCTCAGGAGCGTGTGATCTATCGGTAGCGACGCTACCGAATGGGTCCTGTAGCAACGCTACGAATTGGTGCCGGCGGGCGCCGGGACCGCGACACGGTCTGCGGCACGAGCCGCCGCCGCCATCCGAGCACGCGGGCCTGCTCGAGGCAGTCGGCCAGCAGAGCTGAGCCCACCCCCTGCCCGCGTCGACCGCGGATGACCCCCATGCCGATCTCCGGGATGTCGCCCGCGCGCCGCCAGCCGCCGAGGTACCGCACCGTGTGGACGTCCGCGACGACCTCGTCCCGGGTCAGTCGAGCCGTGCCGTCCCAGCTGAACGCCTCAAGGAGCAGGTCGTAGAGCAGCTCGAGATCGTCTCTGGTCGCTTCCCTGAGCTGCATGCCGGCGATCGTCCCACCCGCCGTCACGCCTCGTCGGGACTACCGCCCGATCGTGTCCCCGAGGTGTGCCATTGCGTTGATCGCCATCACCGGACCGGCCAGGAGGACTGCGAGCGAGACGGCGAGCGCGATGCACGCCACGACCCAGCCCGTCGCCGTGAGAACGGGCGCACCCCGGAATGTCGCACGCCGGTAGTCGCGCCAGGATCGAACACCGAGGAACACGGCTCCTGCCGTACCCGCGTACCAGATCGTGTCCGCGCCATGCATCACGATGCCGATCGCACCCGTCACCAGGAGGACCACGAGAGCGCCGCCGAAGAGTGCAAAGCCCCTGCGACGGACCTTGAACGCCTCGTCGAGCCTGTTGCGCTTGTACGCATCGCCTTCGCCCACATGGTCGGCGAGGTTGAGGGACTCCCCGAGCCGCCCGGTGGGCATGTGGCCGAACGTCAAGACGGGCGCCCTGACCGCGACCGGCAGCTGGATCGGCGCGGCGACGGGCGTCGTGTGCTCGGTCCAGGCCGAGCCGTCGAACCATCGCACCACGCCTGATGTCGCGCCGTCGTCGTACCAGCCGGCACCGGGGAGCGAGCTCATGCGCAGAGTGTTGCAGTGCACAGGTCGCGGTCCCCCGAGTCCGGTGGCGATTCACCCGGATGCGGCGGTCCGGTGTGCATCCGCCGGGCGGGCAGCGACCTCTCCGCCCGGACGGTAGCGCCAGGTTGACAGACGGCGCGCGTCCGATCATGAGCGCGACACCTGTTCGCGGTCCTGTCGGGAGAGAATGGGCGACAGCAGCTCTTGCTTCGACGAGGAGTCCACCGTGCCCCAAGGAACTGTCCGCTGGTTCGACGCCGAGCGGGGGTTCGGCTTCCTCGCGCTGGAGGACGAGACCGAAGACCTGTTCGTGCATGCGTCCGAGGTCATGAACGACGACGGGACGAACCTGCTCCGCGAGGGCCAGGTCGTCGAGTTCGAGGTGGGCGAGGGGCCCCGCGGCCCGCAGGCACGTCGCGTCCGGGTCACGGGCGACCACGCCCCGGATGCGCCCGTGGGCGTGCTCGGCACCGTCTCCTGGTACGAGCCGGGCAAGGGATACGGCTTCATCACGCCCGACGGCGGTGGCGCAGAGATCTTCGTGCACAGCTCGGCCATCGTGGTCGGTGGCGTGATCTCGGAAGGGCAGCGGGTGGCGTTCCTGGTGGTCCCCGGGGAGAAGGGTCCCCAGGCGGACCACCTGCTGCCGCTCGGGGTCGACGCCGCCCGGCCGGCCGTGGCGTCCGACGGAGCCGACGGCACCGTGTCCTGGTACGACGCGGGCAAGGGCTTCGGGTTCGTCACGCCCGACGCCGGCGGCGAGGACGCCTTCGTCCACGTCCGGGCGCTGGCCGGGGGGCTGGCCGAGCTGTCCGAGGGGGATCGCGTGACCTTCGCCGTCACCGACAGTGAGAGGGGGCCGCAGGCCCGCAACGTCCAGCTCGTGCGCGGCTCGGCACAGCGAGGTGCCGCCGCGGCGTCGGCACGCGGTCGGTCGGGCCCCCCGACGGCATCGGCACCTGCGAGGGCGTCGGACGGCCCTGTGCGCGGCGGCGAGGGCGTCGTCACGCGCTACGACGCAGACCGTGGGTTCGGCTTCATCGCCCCGGACGCGGGGGGTGCGGACCTGTTCGTGCACGTGTCGGTCGTGAGGGGCGCCGAAGCGCTGCAGGAGGGCGATCGTGTCCGGTACAAGGTGCGGCAGAGTGATCGGGGTTCGCAGGCCGACGGCGTCGAACGAATGTGAGCTAGGCCCCGCCCTGCAGCATCGCCGCCGGATGCGCGACGCCACATCGAGTGCGCGCCCCGACGCACGAAGCACCTGGACAGATCGCACGCCCGGCGGAATGCCGCCGATCTCCCAAGAGTTGAGCCATACAGGCTCATGTTTGGTCCGAGCAACTTGCGCACGTCGCAACCTCGGCGCAGACTTGAGCCAGCAGGACTCAACACGCGCCCGGCGGGTAGACGTCGGGCATCGGTAGACGAAGGACGAGGCAGCACACATGGCACGAGCAGTCGGGATCGACCTGGGCACGACGAACTCGGTGGTCTCCGTCCTCGAGGGCGGCGAGCCCACGGTCATCGCCAACGCTGAGGGCGCTCGCACGACCCCGTCGGTCGTCGCGTTCTCCAAGACCGGTGAGGTGCTCGTCGGCGAGGTCGCCAAGCGCCAGGCCGTCACCAACGTCGATCGGACGATCTCCTCGGTCAAGCGCCACATGGGCACCGACTGGCACGTCGCGATCGACGACAAGAGCTACAACGCGCAGGAGATCTCCGCGCGCATCCTCGGCAAGCTCAAGCGCGACGCCGAGCAGTACCTGGGCGAGCCGGTGACCGACGCGGTCATCACTGTCCCCGCGTACTTCAACGACGCCGAGCGCCAGGCGACCAAGGACGCCGGCCAGATCGCCGGCCTCAACGTGCTGCGCATCGTCAACGAGCCGACGGCGGCCGCGCTCGCGTACGGCCTCGACAAGGGCAAGGAGGACGAGCTCATCCTCGTCTTCGACCTCGGCGGCGGCACGTTCGACGTGTCCCTCCTCGAGGTGGGCAAGGACGACGACTTCTCGACCATCGAGGTCCGCGCGACCTCGGGCGACAACCGCCTCGGCGGCGACGACTGGGACCAGCGCGTCGTCGAGTACCTGATCAAGCAGGTGAAGAACACCACGGGCGTCGACCTGTCCAAGGACAAGATCGCGCTGCAGCGTCTGCGTGAGGCGTCGGAGCAGGCCAAGAAGGAGCTCTCGTCGGCGACGAGCACCAACATCTCGATGCAGTACCTGTCGATGAGCGAGAACGGCCCGATCCACCTCGACGAGAAGCTCACGCGCGCGCAGTTCCAGGAGATGACCAAGGACCTGCTCGAGCGGACCAAGGCGCCGTTCCGCGCCGTCATCCGTGACGCGGGCATCACCGTCGACGCCATCGACCACATCGTCCTCGTCGGCGGCTCCACCCGGATGCCTGCCGTCGCCGACGTGGTGCGCGAGCTCACCGGTGGCAAGGAGCCCAACAAGGGCGTCAACCCCGACGAGGTCGTCGCTGTCGGCGCCGCGCTCCAGGCCGGCGTCATCAAGGGCGAGCGCAAGGACGTCCTGCTCATCGACGTCACACCCCTGAGCCTCGGCATCGAGACCAAGGGCGGCGTCATGACCAAGCTCATCGAGCGCAACACGGCCATCCCGACCAAGCGCAGCGAGATCTTCTCGACGGCCGACGACAACCAGCCGTCCGT
>JAYTSH010000471.1:0-4126 GCA_043745755.1 Cellulomonas sp.
TGCCAGCGCCAAGGTCAGCCTCGCGGACGCGACGGCCGCGGAGATCGTGACGAGCGGCAACGGTCTGGCGCGTCCGTTCGCGTCGGCCGCGGTCGACCAGGCGTGCCCGGAGCGAGGTGCTGCTCGACGGCGTCGACGTCTACGACCCTGTGCGCAGGCTCACCCAGGCCCGACGCGACATCGGCATGGTGTTCCAGAAGCCGAACCCGTTCCCCGCGATGAGCATCCGCGACAACGTCCTCGCGGGCCTCAAGCTCACGGGTGTCCGTGCAACCGGTTCGACCAAGGACGCCGTCGTGCAGGAGTCGCTGACGAAGGCCGGACTGTGGCGCGAGGTGCGCGAGGTGCGCGACCGGCTCTCGGCCCCGGGCGGGGGACTGTCCGGCGGTCAGCAGCAGCGCCTGTGCATCGCGCGGTCACTCGCGGTGCGCCCGCGCGTGCTGCTCATGGACGAGCCGTGCTCGGCGCTCGACCCGACGTCGACGCGCGTGATCGAGGACACGATGACCGAGCTCGCCCGCGAGGTCACCATCGTGATCGTGACGCACAACATGCAGCAGGCCGCCCGGGTCTCCCAGCAGTGCGCCTTCTTCCTCGCGGCCGAGGGGACGCCGGGGGTCATCGTCGAGCACGGTGACACGAGCGCGATGTTGGCTCACCCCTCGACCAGCGGACCGCGGACTATGTCGGGGGACGTTTCGGGTAGTTCGTCCAGAACCACAACGGTGTGACTCGTGTGACAGGTGTGACTGGTGTTCACTTCTGGGATCTGCGCCGGTAGCGTGCCCTATGGGCCTCCGTCCGAGGCCTCAAGGTTCACCGCTCGCCAGACGAAGGACGTGACGTGGCGCTTCGACCCGGATCGGTCAACGGACGCACGCGCGCGGCAGTCGCGACGCTGGCGGCCGCTGTCCTCCTCGTCGGTTCCGCGTCCACCGGCTCGGCGGATCCCACGGCCCCGAGCGACCAGGGAGTGCGTGCCGCGCAGCAGGCCGTCACCGCCGCGCAGATGTCGGTCGCCGAGATCGAGGTGCGGCTTGCTCAGCAGAGCGTCGAGCGCGACGCCGCGGTCGTCGCGGTCCAGGCGGCCGGCGAGAAGTACACGCAGGCCGACTCCGACCGGCTCGCCGCAGCCGACGCCGCGACCGAGGCCGCCACGCGGTCCGCCGCCGCGGACGCCCAGGCCGAGACCGCACGTCGCTCGCTCGTCGCGATCGCCCGGCAGACGGCACGGTCGGGCGGTTCGATGGACACGATCGAAGCCGTCCTGTCCGCGGACGGGTTCCGGCAGGTCGTCGACCGCAGCACGACCCTCGCGCGCGTCGGCAACAAGGCCGACCGGGCGGTCCAGAGGTACCGGGCCGCTCAGCTCGTCGCGACCGCGCTCCAGGCGCGCGCTGACTCCGCTGTCGCCGCGCAGGCTGCCGCGAGCTCGGCAGCCAAGGATGCGCTCGCCGCCGCCCAGGCGACTCAGGCCGCGTCCGACGCAGCGCTCGCCGCCGCCGCGGCCGAGCGCGACGGCCTCATCGGGCAGCTCGCCGCGGCCCGCAGCACGAGCGCGGCGGTCGAGCGCGCCCGCCAGGACCAGCTCGACGCCGACCGCCAGGCTCGCGCGAACGCCGCCGCCGAGGCGCAGCGACGCGCGGCCGCCCCACCGGCAGTCGCGGCACCCGCGGTGACCACCGTTGCGGCAACCAGGCCGCCGACGACGACGTCCGCCACGACGCCGCCGCCCGCTTCCGCTGCACCGGCTGCCGCTGCACCGGCCGTCGCCGCGCCGGCCGCCCCGGTGGCCTCGGATCCGTCGCCTCTCACGACGACGGCACCCGCACCGACCCCACCGACCCCACCGGCCCTACCGGCGTCGCCGGCCGCCCCGACGGGCGCGTACGCGCTCGGTACCGGCCGGTCGCGGGGATCAGCGGACCAGGGCGCCGCGGCGGCCGCCTGGGGATCAGCACAGCTGGGCCTGCCTTACGTGTGGGGCGGCACGGGGCCCGAGGGCTTCGACTGCTCGGGCCTGACGATGCGTTCGTGGCAGGCCGCTGGCGTCAACCTCGTCAGGACCGCGAGCGACCAGTACAAGCAGGTGCTCAAGATCAGCTTCGACGCCATACGCCCCGGTGACCTTGTGTTCTACTCGACCGATCCGAACGACCCCGACGCGATCTACCACGTCGCGATGTGGATCGGCGGCAACCAGGTCGTCGAGGCTTCGCGCGCGGGCGTCCCGGTGCGGATCGCGGCGATGCGCTGGGCCGCGACGATGCCGTTCGCCGGACGCCCCTGACCTCACGGTCGGGCCGCCAGCGGCCGGCGTGACAGGGTGCCTGCGAGCGCACGAGGACGCAGGTCCGGCGCTGTCCCCGCGCCGGACCGGACATCTCAGTGCATGTAGTACCCGGTGTCGATCGCGCGCTGACGCGACCGCTCGATCTCAGCCTCGGCCTCGACGCGGTCGGTCCAGTGCGCGCCCTCGACCGACTTGCCCGGCTCGAGGTCCTTGTACACCTCGAAGAAGTGCTGGATCTCGAGGCGGTGGAAGTCGGACACGTCGTCGATGTCCTGCCGCCACGCGGCGCGCTGGTCGCCTGTCGGCACGCACAGGACCTTGTCGTCGCCGCCTGCCTCGTCGCGCATGCGGAACATCCCGAGTGCGCGACACCGGATCAGGCAACCGGGGAACGTCGGCTCCTCGAGGAGCACGAGCGCGTCGAGCGGGTCGCCGTCCTCGCCGAGGGTGCCCTCGATGAAGCCGTAGTCGTCGGGGTACCGCGTCGAGGTGAAGAGCATGCGGTCGAGGCGGATCCGTCCCGTCGCGTGGTCGACCTCGTACTTGTTGCGCTGCCCCTTGGGGATCTCGATCGTGACGTCGAACTCCACAGCTCTCCTCCGAAGGTGCGAGGTCGTCGCGCCGCGTCAGCACGAGTCGGCACGCACGCGTGTCCGCAGGGCGGGTCGTGGTGCGGCCCGCCGCTCTTGTGTGCTTAGTGTGACGCACCGGAGGGCCTGCTGCGCCCCCCGGGTAGGACGGAGAGGACGGCACATGGCATCGGGAGTCCGCGTGGTCGCCACGACGGCGCTCGTCGTGCTGCTCGCGGGCGGCGCGTACGCGACAGCGGACGCCTACGACGTCGTGCCGGGCATGGTCACGCTCGCCCCGGTCCCCGCGCCCCCGAACCCGTTCCCGACCGCGCCCGGTGCCGTGCCCGCGCCCGCTGTGACGGCGCTGCTGGGGACTCTCGACCCCGCGGCGCCCGCGCCGTCCCCGGCACAGCTGCAGGGCCAGGTCGCGGCGCTCGTCGCTGACGCCCGCGTGGGCCTGAGCACCGGCGTCATCGTCGTCGACGGGCTCACGGGCGACGTGCTCGCGTCGAACGCCCCCGAGGTCCCGCACACCCCGGCCTCGACCGCCAAGCTCGTCACGGCCGTGGCGGCACTGACGCAGCTCCCGGCATCGACGACGCTGCCGACCCGCGTCGTCAAGGGTGCCGCGGGCCAGATCGTGCTCGTCGGCGGCGGCGACATGATGCTGGCCGCCGGCGCGGGCGATCCGACGGCGGTCGACGGGCGGGCCGGGCTTGCCGACCTCGCCGCCCAGGTCGCGAAGGGGCTCAAGCTCGCCGGGACAACGAGGGTGTCGCTCGGTGTCGACGACACCCTGTTCTCCGGGCCTGCGCTCAGCCCGACGTGGGCGGCCTCCGACGTCGCCGCGGGGTACGTCGCGCCCGTCGCTGCGCTCGCGGTCGACGTCGCGAAGATCAAGGCCGGCGAGTACCCCCCGCGCTTCCCCGACCCGTCGCTCGCGGCGGCCGGCCAGCTCGCAGCGCGCCTCGCGGAGCAGGGCATCACCGTGACGGGGTCCCCGTCACGGGTGACCGCACCGGCCGGTGCGACTGCGCTCGGCGTCGTGCAGTCGGCGCCGATCGCTGACGTCGTGCAGTACTTCCTGCACACGTCGGACAACACGATCACCGAGGTCGTCGCGCGGATCGTCGCTGTGCACATGGGCCTGCCCGGCAGCTTCGAGGCCGCGAGCAAGGCCGTGCTGCGCGCGGCATCCGAGCTCGGCCTCGACACGTCGGGGGCGACGCTCGTCGACGCCTCGGGCCTCGGGGCCGGCTCC
>JAYTSH010000472.1:0-5254 GCA_043745755.1 Cellulomonas sp.
GAAGTGCATCGCGGAGGTCGCCGAGTCGAGCACCGGCCGCTCCTTGAACCGCAGGACCGGCGCGGAGTACGCCACGACGAGGAACAGGACGCCGAGCAGCGTGAGGTTCGCCGCGACCGCGCCACCGGACCCCACCGTGAGGAGCCAGACCGCGAACGGGACTGTCGTGACGGCGCAGGCAACGAGGATGCGGCGGTGCGCCGCGGCGGCCTCGGACGGAGCCACGAGGCCGCCCTCGATCCCACCCTTGCGCGGGTTGCGGAGGTCCGACGCGTAGTCGAACACGTCGTTGACCCCGTACATCAGCAGGTTGTACGGGCCGAGGAAGAACAGCGTCCCGACGACGAGGGCGGCATCGATCCGTCCCCCGGTGGCCATCAGGTACGCGGCCGCGAACGGGAACGCGGTGTTGATCCAGGAGAACGGGCGCGACGCCGCAAGCACGTGCCTCACGCGGTCGGGCTCTCGACGCCCCGCGGGCCGGTCGATGCGGACCTGCGTTCACCTCGGAGTCCGAGCAGGGTCCACAGCACGGGCATCGCGATCCCGGCCGCGACCGCGTAGGCGAAGTCCTCGACCGGTGCGCCCCAGAGGTAGACGCCGACGATCTTCGCCGGGTCGTAGACGTACAGCCCGGCCCGGATCATGAGCGAGTCGAACACGAGCGTGAGGATGCACAGATGGCCGATCGTGCCGACGATCGGCCATGCCCGCAGGCGTCGGAGCGCGGACCCGGACACCGCGACCAGCACGACGAGCACAGCGATGTTGAGCGTGAGGTTCGTCATCGGCCCGCGTCCTTGGCGGCCGCGGCCCGAATCTGCGCTGAGTGGTCGAACCCGCGCCACGCGAGCAGCGCGACGTAGCAGAGCAGCGTCAGGAAGAAGACCTCCTCGACGGGCAGCTCGGGAGCGATCAGGAGCCCCGTCATGTGCGGGCTGTCCCCGCGCGCGAAGATCCCGAGCCCGAGCCCCGCGAGGTCCCACGCGAGGAACCCGCCGACGCCGATCCCGACGCTCGCGGCCGCGCGCCGCCAGTCGGCCCAGAACGCGAGACGAAACCTCCGGTCGAGGACGGCGAGCCCGCCCAACGACAACGCGAGCGCACCGAGGTAGGCGAACCCGGTCACGTCCGGCGCCCGACGACGCGCCCCCACACCCCGTCCGCGCGCGCCGAGGCGAGGAACCCCGGGCGCAGCGGGGTCGGGAGCGGATGCGCGGACGTCTCTCCGAGCATCCGCTTCACCACGAGCTCGGCACTGATCGCGCACATCGGCAGGCCCACACCGGGGATCGTCCCACCCCCGACGTGCAGCAGGTTGGGGACGCGCGCGGAGGCGTCACCGGGCCGGAACATCGCGCTCTGACGCAGCGTGTGCTCCATCCCGAGCGCACTGCCGCGCCAGGCCGAGAAGTCGCGGGCGAAGTCGGCCGGACCGACGACCCGCCGGGTCACGACCCGGTCGCGCAGGTGGGGGATGCCTGCCCAGCGGCCGATCTGGTCGAGGTAGCGGTCCGCGTGCGCCTCGAGCGCGGCGCGCGAGTACGCGCCGATCTCGTCGGCGCCGAGCCGGGCATCGGCGGGGAACGGGACGAGGACGAACAGGTTCTCGTGACCGGGGGGCGCGGTACCGGGCTCGGTCGCGGAGGTCCGGGAGACGTAGAGCGACCCGGCGTCGGGCACACGCAGGTCGTCGGGGTCGGAACCCGGCGACCCGGCGGCGCTGCGGCCCAGGATGTCCTCGAAGTTCCCCGCCCAGTCCCGCGTGAAGAACAGCGAGTGGTGCGGCAGCTCGGGCAGCTCGCCGCGCACGCCTGCCATGATCAGCAACGACGAGATCCCAGGACCGCGGTCCTTCCACCAGGACGCCGGCAGCGACCGGTGCTCGGCGCCGAGCAGCGCGGTCTCGGTGTGGTGCCGGTCTGCGGCGGACACCACGACGTCAGCCTCGACGATCTCCCCCGACGCCAGGCGGACGCCACTCGCGACCCCGGTGCGCCGCGGGTGCCGCCACGACCGGGGCGTCCGCTCGACCTCGATCGCGACGACATCGGCGCCCGTGCAGATCTCGACCCCGTTCGCGCGCGCGATCCCTTCGAGCGCCTCGATGAGCGTGTACATGCCGCCGCGCGGGTACCGGACGCCGTCGCCGAGGTCGAGGTGGCTCATGAGCGAGTACAGCGCGGGCACCCGGTACGGCGACGACCCGAGGAACACCGCGTGGTAGCCGAGCACCTGGCGCAGCACCGGGTGCTTCACGGTGTTCTCGACGTGTGCGGCGAGAGTCTGTGTGAGCAGCCCCACGAGCGTCCCGGAGCGCCGGACGACGTCGGCCGAGAGCACCCGGTCGAGCCGGGCGAAGGTCGTGTACAGGAAGTGGTCGAGCGCGGTGCGGTAGGCCTCGCCAGACGCCGCAACGTACGCGCGGACGGCGTCCCCCGCCCCGGGTTCGAGCGCGTCGAACGTGCGCCAGTTCGTCTCGGCGTCGGCCACGACGTCGAGCGTCTGCGCGGGCCGGCCCGCGACGGGCTCGGGGAACACCCGGTACGCGGGGTCGAGCCGCACGAGGTCGAGATGGTCCTCGACGCGCTCCCCGAGCAGGGCGAAGAGGTGCTCGAAGACCTCGGGCATGAAGTACCAGGACGGCCCGGTGTCGAACCGGAAGCCATCGAACGAGACGGTCCCCGTGCGTCCGCCGACGGTGTCGTGACGCTCGAGCAGCGTCACCAGGGCGCCGCCGCGTGCGAGGAGCGCGGCTGTCGCGAGCCCGCTGATCCCCCCGCCGACGATGACGACACGCCCGGCCAGACCGCCCGGCCGCACCGACCCGTCCGCGCTCATGCGTGCCCCCACGACTGCCGTGCGACGACCCCGGCCACCACGGCGAGCTTGCGGGGCGTCGCGACCCTGACCCGTCGCGTGAGCACCTGTTCCGGCGGTGTCGCCGCGAGCTGGCCGAGCAGCCGTTCGTAGAGACCCAGCGTCGCGTCCACGGCGATCCGGGCCCGCCGGGGCAGCCCCGGGAGCGCGCCGCGCGCGGTCTCGAGGTCCGCGGCGATCTCAGCGACGATCGCGTCGAGCTGCGCCTGCGTGAGCGACCCGGTCGCGACGTCCGGGAAGTAGCTGCGACCGAGACCGTCCGAGTCGGCGCCCAGGTCGCGCAGGAAGTTGATCTTCTGGAAGGCGGATCCGAGCGCCTGCGCGCCCGCACGCAGCCTCTCGTCACCACGACGCACGGGCTCCCCCGGCAGACGGTCCGCGTTGAGGAAGACCGCGAGGCACATCAGGCCGACGACCTCCGCCGAGCCGTGCACGTAGGCCTCGTAGCTCGCGCGGTCGTGCACCCGCACGGTGAGGTCGGTGCGCATCGAGGCGAAGAACGGGTCGAGCTCGTCGTGACCGATGCCGGTGCGCTGCGCGGTCGCCGCGAACGCGTGCACGACGAGGTTGGTCGAGTACCCGCTCTCCAGCGCCCGGGCGGTCTGCGCCTCGAGCTCGTCGAGGAGGGCTCGCGCGTCAGGCCCGCGGTAGGTGTCGACGATCTCGTCCGCGATCCGCACGAGCGCGTACACGGCCTCGATGTCGGTGCGCGCGCGAGCTCCGAGCAGGCGTGAACCGAGCCCGAACGACGTGGAGTAGCCCGCGAGGACGGCGCGACCGGCCCGGGCCGCTGTCGCGTCGTAGAGCCGGGCCGCTCGCTCGTCGGGATCCGTCGGGGGGTGGTGCATCAGTGGTTCCGCTCTCCGAGCTCGTCGACGAAGGTGCTCAGGTAGTCCGCGAGCGCCGGCGGCAGGTGCTCGGTCGCAGTCAGCCGCGCCGACCGGGCGGCCCCCGCCGCGAGCGAGCGCACGCGGTCCCGCGCCCCGCACCGCAGCATGACGCGTCGGACCTCGTCGGCGCCGTCGTCGTCCAGGTCAGGGTTGCCGACGTGTCGGGCGAGCACCGCGCGGCCGTCGTCGTCCGTGAGCAGGTACGTCAGGCGCAGCAGCTCGGTGCGCTTGCCGGCTCGCAGGTCGGAGAGCACCGACTTGCCGGTCGCGGCCGGGGCGCCGAACACGCCGAGCTCGTCGTCGACGAGCTGGAACGCGACCCCGATCGAGCTGCCGAACCTGTCGAGGTGCACCGAGGCCGACGCGGGTGCGTGCGCGAGCAGCGCGCCGACCTGCAGCGGGCCGCAGAACGAGTACATCGCGGTCTTGAGCTGCGCGACGAGCAGCGGGTCCACCGCGAACGGGGACATCAGCTCGCCGCTGACGTCGAGGAGCTCGCCCGCGACGGTCGTCGCGACAGTCCGGGCGAGGGCCCGCACCGCCTCGACCACGATGGCAGGGTCGGCGGACGACGAGGCCAGCAGCTCGAACGCGGCCGAGAGCGCGAGGTCGCCGCCCAGCAGCCCGGCCCCGAGCAGCTGGTGCTCCGCCGCGGCGCCGAGGACCCCGTCCGCCGCGAGCCGTGCGCGGTACGCGCCCGTGATGTTGGGAGCGCCTCGGCGGACCTCGTCGGCGTCGAGCACGTCGTCGTGCACGAGCATCGCGGTGTGCAGCAGCTCCTGGGCCGCCGCGACCGACGCGACGGCGTTCACATCGGTCCCGCCGAACCCGAGGTACGACGCGACGGTCAGGCGGGGTCGCACGAGCTTGCCGCCGACCTGGTCCGCGACGGCCTCCCAGAGGACCGCGTAGGCCGGGGCCACAGCAAGCGCCTGCGCGCGGCGCTCACTCAGGAACCGCCGCAGCGTCCGGCTCGTCTCGACCATCGCGGCATCGACGTCACGGCGCAGCCCCACGGCTCCGGGGGGGCGCGGCGCGGTGTCAGAGCCTCGACGCAACCGGGAACCCAGCGTCCCCCTGTTCTCCCCCACGCGAAACCTCCTCGGCCTCCGAGTTACTCAGCATACTGAGCAATCCAGCGTCTGCCACCCGATCGCTCTCTTGGCCCCCCCGGGATCGGTATGGTTCGCAGCATGACATGGCTGGTCACCGGCGGAGCGGGTTACATCGGATCGCACGTCGTGCAGGCGTTCGGCGCGGTCGGGCTGGGATGTGTCGTCCTCGACGACCTGTCGAGCGGGCACGCCGAGTTCGTCCCCGAGCACGTGCCGCTCGTGCGCGGGTCGATCCTTGACACCGACCTCGTCGCGGACACGATCGTCCGTCACGGCGTCGTCGGCGTCGTGCACCTCGCGGGCTTCAAGTACGCGGGCGTCTCGGTCCAACGACCGCTGCACACCTACGAGCAGAACGTCACCGGCACC
>JAYTSH010000473.1:0-2406 GCA_043745755.1 Cellulomonas sp.
GGTCCAGCCGTCGGGGTCGATCACGTACTCGTCTCCGCCGGCCATGAACCACGGCTCGATCGCGATGACCAGTCCGGGCTTGAGCTTCTGACCGGTCCCTTCGCGGCCGAGGTTCGGGACGTGCGGGTCCTCGTGCATCGTCCGGCCGACCCCGTGGCCCCCGAAGTCCGCGTTGATGCCGTACCCGGCCCCGCGCCCGACGGCGCCGATCGCCGCGGAGATGTCACCCATGCGGTTGCCCGGCTTCGCGGCGGCGATCCCGGCGGCGAGTGCGCGCTCGGTCGTCTCGATGAGCTTGGTCGCGGCCGCGGTCGGCGTGCCGACCTGGAACGTGATCGCGGAGTCGGCGACCCAGCCCTGCACCTGCGCGGCGAAGTCGACGCTCAGGACGTCGCCGTCGACCAGGACGTAGTCCGACGGCAGCCCGTGCAGCGCGGCGTCGTTCACCGACGTGCACAGCACGCCCGGGTAGGGGATCGCACCGAACGACGGGTGGTAGCCGAGGTAGACCGAGTGGGCACCGGCGGCATCGATCAGCGCGTGCGCGTGGGCGTCGAGGTCACGCAGGCTCACGCCGGGCTTCGCGTAGTCGCGCAGTGACTCCAGCACGCTGGCGATGAACTTTCCGGCCGGGCGCATCGCGGTGATCTCGGCGGGTGTCTTGAGCTGGCCCATGGGACCAGACTCTCACCGTACTGGGCTCCGCACGTCCGCAGGTCCCTCGGGCCCGGCGCACGGCCGGATGGGGCTGTGGTCAGATCCGTCTCGCAGCGTCGGCCGTGGCCGCCCGCTCACTCGGTGCGCAGGACGTATGTCCGGGGATCGTGCACACCCGGCCTGAGAGCATCGAAGGGCAGCGCTGTGCTGCGACCAGACCACATCTAATTCACGGGAGTGTCCGGTGGAGAAGAGACTCGGTGTGGTGTCGATCATCGTGGAGCGAACGATCGCCCCGGTTGGTGGCGTCAATGAGCTGCTGTCGCAGTTCGGCGACGAGATCATCGGACGGTTCGGGCTCCCGTACGCGCGACGAGGCGTGAACATCATCACGCTCGTCGTCGACACCTCCGTGGAGCGCGTCAGCGCGCTCACCGGCAAGCTGGGCAAGCTCCCAGGCGTCCAGGTGCGGTCTCTCATGTCCAAGACCGCCGCACCAGGAGCCGACCTTGCCCCTCCACCTGATCTCTGAGGCTCCCGTCCCCGACGTCGCCGACGTCGCCGCAGGCGTCAACCCGGGTAGCAAGCAGCTGATCGACCGGCTGTCCGCGGACGGCCGCCTGCCCGTCGGCGACTTCGAGACCCTGCTCTCGTCGCCCTCGGACGAGGACCGCGCGTACGCCCGGGACAGGGCCGCTGCAGTTGCGCAGCGGCAGTTCGGCAACCGCGTCTTCGTCCGTGGCCTCATCGAGTTCTCGAGCCACTGCCGCAAGGACTGCCTGTACTGCGGGATCCGCAGGAGCAACCGCGATGCGGAGCGCTACCGCCTCAGCCCTGACGAGATCCTGGCCTGCTGCGCCGAGGGTTACCGGCTCGGGTACCGCACCTTCGTGCTGCAGAGCGGCGAGGACGGGTGGTTCACGACCGAGGTCGTCACCGACATCGTGCGTCGGATCCGCGCGGCCTACCCCGACTGCGCGATCACCTTGTCGATCGGCGAACGCAGCACTGCGGCGTACCAGCAGTTCTTCGACGCCGGCGCGGACCGCTTCCTCCTACGTCACGAGACGGCGGACAGCGAGCACTACGCCCGCTTGCACACCGCCGGGCAGACCCTGGAGTCGCGGCTGGCGTGCCTGTCCGACCTCAAGGAGATCGGCTTCCAGACCGGTGCCGGCTTCATGGTGGGTTCGCCGTTCCAGACCGTCCACCACCTGGCCAAGGACCTCGTCTACCTGTCGGAGCTCCGGCCGCACATGGTCGGGATCGGCCCCTTCCTGCCACACCACAGCACACCGTTCGGTGACCAGCCGGCCGGGTCCGTCGATCTGACCCTGTTCATCCTGAGCCTGGTGCGACTCATGCTCCCGACGGTCCTGCTGCCGGCCACCACCGCCCTCGGCACCGCCCGGACCGGGGGCCGGGAGGCCGGGATCCAGGCGGGCGCGAACGTGGTGATGCTGAACCTCAGCCCCTCCGAGCAGCGGCCCAAGTACCTGCTGTACGACAACAAACCCGTGAGCGGCGACGTCTTCGAGATGACCGAGGCGGTCCGTCGGTCCCTCGGCCGGATCGGCTACGACATCGTCGTCGACCGCGGCGACCACCAGGAGGAGATCCGATGAGCCTGAACGACACCCCGCTCGCGAACCGGCTGCACATCGGCATCTACGGCAAGCGGAACGTCGGCAAGTCCTCCCTCGTCAACGCCATCACGGGCCAGTCGATCGCCGTGGTGTCCGACGTGCC
>JAYTSH010000474.1:0-3351 GCA_043745755.1 Cellulomonas sp.
CGCGGTCGAGCTGGGGTGCAACGGCCTGGTCCTCGGCCCGGTGTTCGCCTCGGCGAGCCACGGGTACGACACGATCGACCACCTGCGGATCGACCCCCGCCTCGGGGACGACGACGACTTCGACGCCTTCGTCGTGGCCGCGCGTGAGCGCGGGGTGCGGCTCGTGCTCGACGGCGTGTTCAACCATGTCGGCCGCGACCACCCGCGTGTCGTCCAGGCGCTCGCCGAGGGTCCGGACTCTGTCGCGGGGGGCTGGCTGCGCTGGCACACCGGCATCGACGGCGTTCCCGAACCTGAGGTGTTCGAGGGCCACGGCGCGCTCGTCGCGCTCAACCACGACAACCCTGACGTCGCCGACCACGTCGCCGCCGTGATGACCCACTGGCTGGCCCGGGGGGCCGACGGCTGGCGGCTCGACGCCGTCTACGCGGTCCCGGCGGCGTTCTGGCAGCGCGTCCTGCCGCGCGTCCGCGCCGCGCACCCCGAGGCGTGGGTGCTCGGTGAGATGATCCATGGCGACTACGCCGGGTACGTCGCGGAGTCGGGGATCGACTCGGTCACGCAGTACGAGCTGTGGAAGGCGCTCTGGAGCTCGATCGTCGACCGCAACCTCTTCGAGCTCGCGTGGGCGCTCCAGCGGCACGACGCTTTCGCGGCGCAGTTCCTCCCGTACACGTTCGTGGGCAACCACGACGTCACGCGGCTGGCGAGCACCGTGACGGACTCGCGCCACGTGACGCATGCGCTCGCGGTGCTTTTCTTCGTGGCCGGGACGCCGTCGGTGTATGCGGGGGACGAGCAGGGCTTCCGCGGCATCAAGGAGGAGCGGGTCGGCGGTGACGACGCGATCCGCCCTGCGTTCCCCGCGGCGCCCAGCGACCTCGCGCCCGACGGGTGGCCGCTCTACCGAGAGCACCAGCGCCTGATCGGGTTCCGTCGTCGGTTCCCCTGGCTCGCGCACGCGCGCCTGGACGTGGTGCAGGTCGAGAACGAGCGGCTCGTGCTTGCCGCGCAGTCGCCCGACGGTGAGCGTCTTGTCCTGACCCTCAACCTCGGCGACGAGCCGTTCGCCCCGGCGCTCCCGCCGACCGAGCTGATCCTGCGGTCGGGCGAGGGCCCCGCGCCGTCAGCCCCGCTCAGTGCCCCCGTCGTCGGGCCCCACTCGTGGGCGATCCACCGCTAGGCCGAGGCGGGGGGCGACGTCGATGAGCCACAGGTCCAGCGCGGCGCCGGCCTTGCTGATCCCGCGCGGCCAGATCCGGTCGACGAGGATGCGGAAGCCGTCGTCGGGCGCGGGTGGCGCGTAGACCCGCTTGACGCGGACGTCCATCAGCGGAAGAACCCCTGGGCGAGCAGCGTGAAGGTCGTCGAGATCCCGGCAACCACGAGTCCCCAGGTGGCGATTCGACCGCCGGTGGGCCGGTAGTTCTCGCGCGCCCAGGTCGTGACGCGGCGCTTGCCGAGGAGGCTCAGGGCTAGTCCGATGATGCCCAGCACCGCCATCGGGTTCCACGCGAGGCTGACGAGGCCGATCGCGAGCCCTCCGATCGCGGCGTTGTTGTGCCCGGGCGCCGGTTCGAGGCCCTCGTAGAGGTCCGGGGGTGCGGTGGTGGGGTCGGGCCGGGTCGCGACGGTCCAGGTGTCACCGTCCCACCAGCGCTGGCCGGCCGGACGTCGCGGGTCGGCGTACCAGCCGCGGAGGCCGCCGGGCGGGGGTGGTTCGTTCATGCGCCCAGTCTGGCGCACGCGCCGGGCTGCCGGACGCGACGGGGAATGCGTGCCACTCGGCACAAGTTGAAGGGTCAACGACTATGAATTCAGCCGACCCGAGGACAACCGCCATGACGACCGTCCGCACACCGCCCACCGCCGCCCAGCAGAGTGCCGCGCCGGTGACCGCGCGCCCCGACTCGATCGCCGCCGGCGCGGGCATGGACGCGGTCACGCTGCTCGTCGAGGACCTCGACCTGCAGACGCGCTATTACCACGACGCTCTCGCGCTCGACGTCATCGAGGACCCCGCCGACCGCCTCGTCGGCGGTCGCCGGGACGTCGTCACGCTGGGCCGGGGCGGGACCCCCCTCGTCGTCCTGCGACACACGCCCGGTCTGCCGCGCCCTGCGCGAGGCCAGGCCGGCCTCTACCACACGGCGATCCTGTTCGACGAGCGGGCCGGTCTCGCCGCGACGATCGCCTCGGTCGCCGCGAAGGCCCCGAACACCTACATCGGGAGTGCCGACCACCTCGTCTCCCTCGCGTTCTACTTCACCGATCCCGAGGGCAACGGCGTCGAGCTGTACTGGGACCGCAGCCGGTCCGACTGGGGCTGGACCCCGAATGGTCAGGTGCAGATGGACGCGCTGCGACTCGACCCGAACGCGTTCCTGGTCGAGCACCTCACGGAGTCCGGTCTCGCGACCCCCGGCGCGGGCGAGGCCGTCGTCGGTCACGTGCACCTGCAGGTCGGCGACGTACCGACGGCGCGCGCCTTCTACGTCGACGCGCTCGGCTTCGACGAGACCCTGACGTGGAACGGCGCCCTGTTCGTCTCGGCCGGCGGCTACCACCACCACCTGGCGATGAACACGTGGAACAGCGCGGGTGCAGGTCCCCGCGCGTCGTCGATCGGCCTCGGCGAGGTCGCCATCGTCGTCCCCACCGCGGACGACGTCGCAGCACTCGACGCACGCCTTGCGCACCACGGCATCCGCAGCCGCAACGACGGCGCGACGCTGCACTTCGAGGACCCGTGGCTCAATCACCTCAAGGTCAGCGTCGAGCGCTGAACCGGCGGCGGCGCCCCGACCGAGGCAGACTGGCCGGAACGGGCGCCGCAGTCGAGCGCTCCGGCGACGACGAGGAGACACCATGGCAACGACGCAAGACATCGTCATCGTGGGAGCCGGGCTCGCGGGTGCTAGCGCCGCCGGGTCGCTGCGCGTCGAGGAGTTCACCGGGCGGATCATCCTGATCGGCGACGAGCCATACCTGCCCTATGAGCGCCCGCCACTGTCGAAGGGGTACCTGCTCGGCAACGACGAGCTCGAGACCGCCTTCGTGCATCCGGCCGACTGGTACGCCGAGCACGCCGTCGAGCTCCGCACGGACGTCGAGGTCGTGGCGCTGGACCGTGCGGCGCACGAGGTCGTCCTGGCCGGGGGTGAGCGCGTGCCGTACGGCAAGGTCCTGCTCGCCACCGGGTCCGAGCCGTTGCAGCTCGACGTGCCCGGGGGCGACCTCGCCGGCGTGCTGACGCTGCGCCGCATCGAGGACAGCCAGCGGCTCAAGGACGCCTACGCGCGGGCGTCACGTGTCGTGATCGTCGGGGGTGGCTGGATCGGGCTCGAGACC
>JAYTSH010000475.1:0-3356 GCA_043745755.1 Cellulomonas sp.
CGGTCGGCCGTTCTGGTCCTTCTCGAACCAGAGGATCGAGGTCCCGAGGATGCCGCGCTCCGTCAGGTAGTCCCGGACCCACGGCTCGAACACGCCGAGATCCTCGCCGATGACGACGGCGCCGGCACGGTGTGCCTCGAGCGCGAGGATCCCGATGAGCGCCTCGTGGTCGTATCGCACGTAGGCGCCTTCGCCCGCGCCGGCCCCCTGCGGGATCCACCACAGCCGGAACAGACCGATGACATGGTCGATCCGGATCGCGCCCGCGTGCCGCAGAACGGTGCGCAGCATGTCCCGGTACGGCCGGTACGCGACGCGCGCCAGCTCGTCCGGGCGCCACGGCGGCTGCGACCAGTTCTGACCCTGCTGGTTGTACATGTCGGGCGGTGCCCCGACAGTCGCGCCGCGAGCGAGCACGTCGCCGAGCGCCCACACGTCGGCGCCCTCCGGGTGCACACCGACAGCGAGGTCGTGCATGATCCCGATCGACATGCCGCCCTCGACCGCGGCGCGCTGCGCGTCGGCGAGCTGGGAGTCCGCGACCCACTGCAGCCAGCAGTGGAAGTCGACGCGGTCGGCCAGCTCGACGCGCGCGCGGTCGACGAGATCGGACGAGATGTCGTTCGCCTCGGCCGGCCAGGGTGTCCCCTCGTACCGCTCGGCGAGAGCACACCACAAGGCGAAGTCCTCAAGGCCCTGGCCCTGCTCGCGACGGAACCCGTCGAACGCCGCCTGGCGCGCGGCCGATCGCGGCGCCGTGACGACGATCTCGAGCGCCGATCGCTTGGCGGTCCACGCCACATCCCGATCGATCGGACCCGCGTCGGTGTCGAGCGACATCGCCGGCTCGGCGGCCCACTCGACGAGCGCGCGCTCGGCCGCCGAGAGGTAGGCGGTCTCGCGCACGTCCTCGACCCGGATGTAGAGCGGGCTGACGAACCGGCGCGTCGTCGGCAGGTACGGCGAGGGCGTCATCGGCCCGGCCGGCTCGGCGGAGTGGAGCGGGTTGACGAGCAGGAAGTCGGCTCCGCACTCCCGCGCCGAGAGCCAGCCCAGCTCGGCAAGGTCAGCGAAGTCGCCGACTCCCCACGAGCCCCGCGAGCGTACCGAGTACAGCTGGGCCATGAAGCCCCACGCCCGCCCGGAGCGCAGCTGGTCGGGCAGCTCGAGGGTGCTCGGCGTGACGACGACGACCGACCGAGCGTTGACGCTCGGTCCGGCAGCCTCCATGACGTGCCAGCCGAGGGGGAGGTCGGTGGGTGTCGTGAAGGTCGCGCGTCCCACGAGGCGCCCGTCGACGGACCGCGGCTCCACGGAGACGTCGGCCTGGACGAGGTCGCGGCGACCGCCGCCCGCCTCGGCGTCGAGCTCGAGCCACACAGCGACGGGGTCTCCGTGCGGGACGTGCACGGGTACGTGCGCGTTCCTTCCCTGTCGGACCACGACGACGGGTGGCAGCGTGCGACGCCACGGCATGTCCTCGACGTGAGCGATCGAGACGTCGACCCGCTCCGGGGAGGACGCATCCACCCCGAGCGCGTCGAGCACGGCGATCAGCGTCAAGTTCGCAACCGCGCGGTGCGAACCGTCGAACCCCCAGAAGTCGGGGACCACGCCGTAGGCAGCGGCCAGGCGCAGCAGGGCCTGCGACGGTTCGTTCGCTTGATCGGACACGGCCCGATCCTGCCAGAGTCCCTGACCTGGACGCAGGACCCGGGACCTGACACGACGCCTCCAGTATGGCGCCCCCGTTCAGCGGCGCCGCCCGCTGTGCCGACGGCAGGCCGCGCCAGCCCGCACTTGAGTCGTGCGGGCGGCCAGGTCGTAACGTAGCGACCCATGACCCCGAACCCGTCTGTGCCGCCGGGAGCGGCCGCACCGCTCGACCTTCCGGCATACCCGTCCGCGCGGCGCCTCGACCTCGTCGAGGACCTGCACGGCCACCGTGTCGCGGACCCGTACCGGTGGCTCGAGGACGCGTCGTCACCCGAGACTGCGACGTGGTCGGACGCGCAGGACGAGCTCTGGGCCGCCTACCGTGCGCAGGCGGTACCCGCGGGAGCGATGTCGCCGGCCGCCCTGACTGCCCGGCTGCGAGCCCTGCTCGGCGCCGGGTTCGTGAGCGCGCCGGCGTGGCGCGGGGACCGCCAGTTCGTCTCGCGACGGTCGGGCGACCAGGAGCATGCCGTCGTGGTCGTCGTGGATGGCGGGGGCGAGCGCGTCCTCATCGACCCGGTGCTGCTCGACCGCACGGGCACGACGACGCTGGACGCGTGGCAGCCGAGCAAGGAAGGCGACCTGCTCGCCTACCAGGTGTCCAGCGGAGGGACCGAGGAGAGCGTGCTCCACGTCCTCGACGTGGCGACGGGCGGGCGGGTCGACGGGCCGATCGATCGTGCGCGCTACTCCCCCGTGGCGTGGGTGCCCGGCGGCGAGTCGTTCTACTACGTCCGCCGGCTCCCGCCCGAGCAGCTGCCGCCGGACGAGCAGCTGTATCACCGCCGGGTGTGGCTGCACCGCGTCGGCACCGACCCGGCGCTGGACGTCGAGGTGTTCGGTGCAGGACTCGAACCCACGAGCTACTTCGGCGTCTCGGTCTCGCGAGACGGGCGCTGGCTCATCGTCTCGGCATCGGCCGGGACGGCGCCCCGCACCGACGTCTGGATCGCGGATCTGGCCGCGGCCGGTGGCTCGGCACCGAGGTTCGTCCCTGTGACGGTCGGGCTCGATGCGCAGACGGCGGCCTGGGTCGGACGGGACGACCGGTTGTACCTGCACACGAACCTCGACGCCTCGCGCGGCCGGCTTGCGGTCACCGACCCGTCCGACCCCGGCGTGGCGCACTGGCGGGAGCTCCTGGCTGAGGACCCGGAGGCGGTCCTCGAGAGCGTCGCGTTCACCGATGCGGGCGGCACCCCCAGCGCGGAGCCCGAGCTGCTGCTCGCCAGCTGGCGCCGCCATGCCGTCAGCGAGATCACAATCCATGCCCCCTGGACGGGCGCCCGCCTTGCCGGAGCCGCCGGCACGGTCGGCCTGCCGGGCCTGGGCTCGGTGTCCGGCCTCGTGACGCGACCCGACGGCGGCCGCGAGGTCTGGTTCTCCTACACCGACCACACGACCGTCTCGACAGTGCACCGGTTCGACGCCCTGACCCGCGACGTGCACGTCTGGGCCGAGCCCCCCGGCGCCCTCGCCGACCTCCCGGACGTCCGGGTGCACCGCCTCGAGACCGCGAGCGCGGACGGCACGATCGTGCGCGCGTTCGTGCTCGCCCGCGCCGACGCGCTCGACGCGGACGGTCGCCCGCTGCAGCCCGTGCCCACCATCCTCTACGGGTACGGCGGCTTCCAGATCTC
>JAYTSH010000476.1:0-9068 GCA_043745755.1 Cellulomonas sp.
TCGGTCGTGACGCGCGGGTGCTGCCCCGTCTGGACCGCGTACTGCTCGGCGGGCAGGCCGAACGCGTCGTACCCCAGCGCGTGCAGCACGTTGTCGCCCTGCATGCGACGGAACCGCGCGACCACGTCTGTGGCGATGTATCCGAGCGGGTGACCGATGTGCAGACCCGCGCCCGAGGGGTACGGGAACATGTCCATCACGAAGTACGGCGTCGACCCCGGCGCAGCGTGCCGTCCCTCCGCGTCCGTGAGGTGGCCGCTCGGGTTCGGCGCCGAGAACGTCCCGCGGCGCTCCCACTCGTCCTGCCAGCGTCGCTCGAGCGAGTCCGCGAGCGCGGCCGTGTAGCGGAAGGGGACGTCGTTCGGTCCGGCGTCGGGGACGGGGTGTTCGGCAGCCTGCGAGGTCACGACGGCGAGTTTACCGGCGCGCGCCGGAGCCCGGGTCAGCGAGATCGCCCGAGGCCGTCGACGTCGCGCCTCAGCGGGCCGCGCGGAACTCCGCGACCAGAGGGCACTGGAACGGGTCGCGGGCAGCGAGGCCGACCTCGTTGAGGTACTCCACCACGATCCGGTAGGAGTGCAGCAGGGTGGTCTCGGTGTAGGAGATGCCTCGGTCGGCACAGAACTGCCGGACCATCGGCTGGACCTTCTTCAGCGACGGGCTCGCCATGCTCGGGAACAGGTGGTGCTCGATCTGGTAGTTGAGCCCGCCCATGAACAGGTCGACGAACCGGCCGCCCCGGATGTTGCGGCTCAGCAGGACCTGCCGGTGCAAGAAGCTGATCTTCATCGACGCCGGGACGATCGGCATGCCCTTGTGGTTGGGAGCGAAGCTCGCACCCATGTAGAGGCCGAACAGGCCGAGCTGGACGCCCAGGAAGGCGAAGGCCATGCCCGCGGGCAGAAACCAGAACACGATCGTGAGGTAGCCACCGAGCCGCAGGGTGACGAAGGCCATCTCGACGGGGCGACGCTTGACGGCGCCGCGGCCGAAGATCGTCATCACCCCGGAGACGTGGAGGTTGAGGCCTTCGAGGAGCAGCAGAGGGAAGAAGAGCCATCCCTGGCGCTGAGCGAACCAGCCGGCGAACCCCGTGCGCTCGCGCTCGAGGTTCTCGGTGGTGAACACGATCGCCCCGGCGTCGATGTCGCCGTCGGCACCGAGCGTGTTCGGCTTGGCATGGTGCCGGCTGTGCTTGTGGTTCCACCAGCCGTAGCTCATCCCGGCCAGCAGGTTGGCGACGACGAGGCTCGCCCAGTCGTTCCAGCGGCCCGAGACGAAGATCTGCCGGTGCGCCGCGTCGTGACCAAGGAACATGACCTGCCCGAGGACGAGCGCCAGGACTGCCGCGACCACCAGCTGCCACCACGACGGGCCGATGGCGACGAAGGCGAACGCCGTGCCGGCGAGCAGGAGCAGGATGACCGCGAAGCGCGTCCAGTAGTACGCATAGCGGCGGCGCAGGAGCCCGGCGCTCTGGACCATCTTGGTCAGCTCGGTGAACTCGCTGACCTGCCGTTCGCGCGCGGCGCCAGGGACCTCGCGTCCGCTGTCGGGCTGCTCGATGCTGTCGATCATGGTGCTGCTCATGGGGCCTGCCTCGGTGTCGTCGACGGGTCGTCATCGGGGTGACGCGATGCCGCGGGGCAACACATCCGAACGGGGTCTCTTTCGAGGGTAACGGCACGACCTGTCGATCGGCATCTGGCGAGCCACGATTCTCGCGCCCCGATCGGCGCGTCCCGGTGCGGCGCGCCGAGGACCGTACAGTGCCGTCACGGCCTGTCGTACGTCAGGGCGGCTGCGTACGGCACCCCCAGGCGCCGATGTCCCCGGGACACCTGAGTCGCTCAGACCTAGACTCGCAGCCATGTCGGACACGCAGAGTGGCACTGTCCCATCGGTCCCCGGTGCTGCGGAGCTCGCAGCCCTGAAAGCTGCCGCGGCCCAGACTGCGGCCGAGGCTGCGGAGGCACGAGCCGCCGCCGCGGCTGCCGCCGCTGAGGCTGCCCAGGCCGCTGCGGACGCAGCAGCCCCGGCGCCGGGCGTCCCGGCCGCGGGCTCTGCAGGGCCAGTTCCGTCCGAGTGGGCCGCCAAGGTCAGTGCGGGCTACACCTTCGCCGGCGAGATGCTCCACCTCGGAGCCCTCGTCGAGGGCGATACCCCCACGACTTCCGCGCAGGTCGGCCTCCCCCTCGCGATGATGAACCGCCACGGACTCGTCGCCGGCGCGACGGGCACCGGCAAGACGAAGACGCTCCAGGTCATGACCGAGGCGCTCTCAGCGGCGGGAGTCCCCGTGTTCGTCGCAGACATCAAGGGCGACCTCTCGGGTCTCGCACAGGCGGGACAGCCGAACGACAAGCTGTTGGCCCGCACGGCGAGCGTCGGGCAGGACTGGCACGCGACCGCGAACCCGGTCGAGTTCTACTCCCTGGGCGGGCTCGGCCACGGCACCCCGATCCGCACCACGGTCACCGACTTCGGGCCGCTTCTGCTGTCCAAGGTCCTCGGCCTGAACGAGACCCAGGAGTCGAGCCTCGGCCTCATCTTCCACTGGGCCGACACCCAGGGACTCGCGCTGCTCGACCTCAAGGACCTCCAAGCGACGATCGCGTACCTCATCGGCGACGAGGGCAAGGCGTCGCTCAAGGGCATCGGCGGTCTGTCGGCAGCCACCGCCGGTGTGATCCTGCGCGAGATCGTCACGTTGCAGGCCCAGGGCGCCGACGTGTTCTTCGGGGAGCCAGCATTCGATGTCACCGAGCTGCTGCGGACGGCGAGCGATGGCCGTGGCATGATCTCGGCGCTCGAGCTGCCGTCCGTGCAGGACCGTCCCGCGCTCTTCTCGACGTTCCTCATGTGGCTGCTCGCCGACCTGTTCCAGGTGCTGCCCGAGGTCGGCGACCCCGTGAAGCCCAAGCTCGTGTTCTTCTTCGACGAGGCGCACCTGCTGTTCACCGGCGCCTCGGGTGACTTCCTCACGCAGGTGACCCAGACCGTCCGGTTGGTCCGGTCGAAGGGCGTGGGCGTCTTCTTCGTGACACAGAGCCCCAAGGACGTACCAGGTGACGTGCTCGCGCAGCTGGGCAACCGCGTGCAGCACGCGCTGCGCGCCTACACGCCCGACGACGCGAAGGCCTTGCGGGCGGCCGCCAGCACATTCCCGAACTCGCCCTACGACCTCGAAGAAGTTCTGACCACGCTCGGGACCGGCGAGGCCATCGTCACTGTCCTGTCGGAGAAGGGTGCACCGACACCGGTGGCCTGGACCCGCCTGCGCGCACCGCAGTCGTCGATGGATCCGCTACCGGAGTCAACGCTCACGGCGGCGGTCGCAGCCTCACCCGTCTCCGCGCGGTACGCGACCGCGATCGACCGTGAGTCGGCCTACGAGCTGCTCGCGGCCCGGACCGCCAACGCCGCAGCGGAGTCGGCGGCGGCCGCGGCAGCGGAGCAGCAGGCGAAAGAGGCCGACGCCGCAGCGAAGCAGGCGGCCAAGCGCGCCGCAGCACGGGCGAAGGAGCTCGACCGCGTGAGCCGCGAGGTGGAGCGGGAGGCGGCCAGCGCCTCGCGGCGCACCACGACCGCGCAGAGCCGCAGCCGGGCATCGAGCCCGCTGGACTCGTTCCTGCGGTCCGCCGGGACCCAGCTCGGGCGCGAGATCACTCGCTCGCTGTTCGGGACGCGGCGCCGCTGAGAGCGCGCCGACACCGAGGCAGCGCCGCCGCTCACGTGCGGCGCGACCCAGGACGCAGCCATACGCGGCACGCGGGCTGCCCGACCGTCAGCGGACGACGGCGAGCCCCACCTCGGTGTCGTCGTCCTCGCGCAGTCGATCCGGGCGCGACCCAGCGCCCGGTGGCACTGCGGCGTGCTCGTGCGCGCCGCTGCGGCCCACGGTCGCCACCACGAGGAGACCGACCGGGGTGAGCGCCGCTCGGACCCACGCGGGTGCCAGGTAGCCGTACCCCGCCGCGATGACGAGCCCTCCGAGCCATGCGCCGGTCGCCTTGCCGAGGTTGAGGGCCGAGTGGCACAGCGCAGCGCCGAGAGACGGGGCCGTGGGCGAGAGGTCCATGAGCCGGGTCTGCAGCGAGAGTCCGAGGATCTGCGAGGAGATGCCGAGCGCCACGATCGCGGCGATCGCCAGGACGGCGTTGCCACCGGTGAGTGCGATCACCACGAGGACGGCGATCGTGCTCGCGAATCCCAGATAGACGGTCCGCAGGACGGATCGGCCGGCGAGCCGCCCGCCGAGGAGGGTGCCGATGGTCATGCCGACCCCAAACAGCGCGAGCACGATCGGCACGGTCGTGATCGCCAGCCCGGTGACCTCGGTGAGCAGGGGAGAGACGTAGGAGTAGACGGCGAACATGCCACCGAACCCGACGGCACCGCCGACGAACGCGACCCACAGGCGTCGGTTGCGGAGCGCCCCGAACTCGGAGCGGACGCTCGCGTGGGGGTCGACCGCGAGCGCCGGGGTCCACCGCAGCAGGGCGACCACCGTCATGATCCCGAGCGCCCCCACGCCGACGAACGCGGCCCGCCAGCCGAGCTGCTGCCCGAGCACTGTCGAGATCGGGACGCCGACGATGTTCGCGACCGTGAGCCCGGCCATCATCAGGGCGACACTACGTCCGCGCCGGCCCGGACCCGCGACGTGGACCCCGAGAAGGGCGCCGACCCCGAAGAACGCGCCGTGCGGCAGCCCGGCGACGAACCGGGCGACGAGCGTGGTCAGCAGCGGCGCGCCCACGACGACACCGAGCGCGTACGCCGTGATGACGTGGCCGGCCGTCGGGATCGAGACGCCGAGGTCTCCCGCGACCAGCGGGAGCAGCCCCATAGCGGCGAACTCGGTCGTGCCGATGGTGAACCCACCCAGCGCGAGTGCGAGAAGGGCAAGGCTGCCGCGGGTCGTGCTCCGCGCGTGGGTGCTCGTCGGCTCGTCGGTCACAGGGTCCTCGAATCGATTCGACCTCGGTCCGGGGGCACGTCGTCGTTCACTCCGGGGGACAGGAGGATCCTCCCTGGCCGACGGCCCGGGCGGGCCGCTCTTACGGGTCATCGGATGCCGTTCGGCAGCGACACCGGCAGGGGCCGTGGCCAGGCGATGCGCGGCCCCACGCTCGCCGACGTGTCGGTGCGGACCTCGATCAGCTGGTAGTCGAGGATCTGGCGTTTCACCGGGTCGAAACGGAGCACCGTCAGCTCGGCGGTGTTGCGCAAAGGACCCACGGTCGGCTCCCCCAGCAGCGCTCCCGCTGTGCTCGCGCTCACGTAGCGCACCCCGCTCCCGGTCCGCAGGGGGCCCATGCGGGTGTGCATGTGGCCCGACAGCTGCGTGGGCACGCACCCGCGGTCGAGCGCCTCGTCGCCGACGCGAGGGTTGTGGATGAGCAGAAGGTCGACGCCGTCCGTGTCGTGGCACGCGACGTCCGCCAGGCGGCTCCCCTCCTCGCGTGAAGTCTCCTTGCCCACGAGCGTCGTGCCGGCGCCGATGCGCGTGGCGTTGGGGTCGCTGTCGCCGAGGATCCGGATGCCCTCGACCGTGACGACCTCGCCCGACAGGACCGTCGCACCCGCGCGGCTGTACATCGCCGAGGTCTCCTTCGAGTCGTGGTTCCCGGGCGACGTAACGATCGGCACCCCCGCGGGCGCCGCCTCCTCGAACGTCGTGACGCAGTACTGCTCGACCGCTGTGCCGTCGATTGTCGTGTCGCCGGCGTCGAGGATGACCTTGGCCCCCGAGAGCTGGGCCGCCTTCCCGACCAAGGGCGCCATACCGACGTTGCAGTGCAGGTCCGAGACGAGCAGGAGGACGATCGGCTGCTCGTCCTTCGGAACCGGATCGGCAGCCTCGTCGGCCGAGGGTGACGGTGTCGGCGTCGGGGTCGAGGTGCGGATCGCGGCGTCGATCCGGCCCTGGCGGTCCTTCCAGGCGGCGATCAACGCGTCGTCGGCGGCGGTGTAGAACGCCTGGTTCGTGCGGTACGCGTCGAGGACGTACGTGCCGTAGGTGTTGATGACGCCCGCAAGTCGCCCGGTGACCCTGGCCCCCTCGAGCGCTGTCCCGTCGAAGACGGGCGACCCGGCACTCATGGTCGACGACCGGTCACGCTGCCCCACGCTCGACGTCAGGACCGTCAGCCCGAGAACGATGACGAGCGACCCTGCGGCCAGCTGGTGGGCGTGCGGTAACAGCGGCGCTGCCAGCTCGGCGCGACGGCGCGCGCCGAGGAGGAGCCGCGCACCGAACCAGAGCCCGACGAAGTCTGCCAGCACCGTGAGCGACCGCCGGGCAGCACTCGCGAGCAGCGCACGGGTGACGTCGTGGATCGTCGCCTGCGGCCCCGAGAAGAACTGCAGATAACCCTGCAGGTCGCCGCCGAGCGACTGGAGCGTCGATGAGGCGTCCACCGACGTGACTGACGCCGGGATCTCCTGGACTGTCACTCGGACACCCAGGCCGAGCGGCAACGGCGAGCTCATCACGAGGGTGCCCAACGGGCCGACGTCGACGGTGATCCCGCCGTCCGTCGTCACGTCGTACCGGGCCTCGTGCGGGCCGAGGCTGAGCTCCGTGGTCGCCGTCGTCACACCGACGACGAGGGAGACGGCGAGGGCGAGACCAGCCGGCACGAGGATGCGCAGCCACAACGGCAGCCGTCGATGCACGGGCGCGTCCCCTACGGGCTCCCTTGCCGGGACGTCGGATGCGGCCGTCATCCTTGCAGCCTAGGTCGAGCGTTCACGTCGTTCGACAGGAGCCCGGGACACTCCGTCGCACACCGGGCATCCCGCGCCGCGGCGTCGCCCATGCCCGCAGATCAGCCGCGCGCGTCCCGCCAGGCCACCCAGTCGCGGACGAGCCCGAGGTCGTAGTCCGGTCCGCCCACGCCGACCGTGAGCAGCGTCGCGCCGGCCGCTACCAGGTCCTCCCCCATGGCTGCCGGCGGCCTCTGGACGGCGACCGACCGCTCGACCAGTGCGGTGTCGCGGCCGACCGCAACGCCATGCTCGGCGAGGATCGCGCTCTTGCGCGTCAGCACCTCGAGGTCGCCGAACGAGTGCCAGACGTCCGCGTGCTCCGCGACGACCCGCAGCGTCTTCCGCTCGCCGCCGCCGCCGATGAGGATCGGGATCTCGCGCGTCGGCACGGGGTTGGATGCGGCCCACCGTGCCTTGATCCGCGGCACTGCGTCGCTGAGTGCCGCAATCCTCGAGCCGGGCGTGCCGAACTCGTAGCCGAACTCGTCGTAGTCCTTCTCGAACCAGCCCGCACCGATCCCGAGGATGAGACGCCCGCCGGAGATGTGGTCGACTGTCCGGGCCATGTCCGCCAACAGCTCGGGATTCCGGTACGAGTTGCACGTCACCAGCGCGCCGATCTGCACGCGACTCGTCTGCTCGGCCCACGCGCCGAGCATCGTCCAGCACTCGAAGTGCTTGCCGTCGGGGTCGCCGCTCAACGGGAAGAAGTGGTCCCAGTTGAAGATCACGTCCACACCGGCGTCCTCCGACCGGGCGACCGCATCTCGGATCTGGGCGTAGTCGGCGTGCTGCGGCTGCAGCTGGACGCCGATGCGGACGGGACGCTTCGCGAGGGGTGTCGTCGTCATGCGCCCCAGCCTGACACGGCCGGTCGGGTCACACCAAGGCGGTCGAAGCGCCTGCGGCCGTCGTCAGGTCACCGTCACCGAAGGTGCGCGCGTCGGCCGACGGGCCCACGACGATCGCACCGTCGACGCGGCTCGCCCCGAGCATGGTCGTCGCAGGGTTCTAGGCCGTCGTGCAGTCGGTCGGCCTCGCGATGATGGCCTCGACGGCTGACCGGTTCGGGTCGGCGCCAGCGACGGCGCGCTGCTCGCACGCGAGCCGCAGCCCGGTGCGCGTGTCGATCATGAAGTAGACCGGGACCACGACCGGCTCGTTGGTCGGTGCGGCGGTGCGGCGGTGCGGCGGTACGGCGGTGCTCGCCGGACTCGAGTGGTGCGCCACCGCGCTCCTGGTGTTGAGGGCGATGGCCCGGATACCTGTAGGCGGTCGGTCGTCTGCGGCATCGCCGTAGCGTCCGCGCCGCGGACCAGGTTTCGACGATCGTCCACAGGAATGTGAGTTCGGCTGACCGGGTTGGGTGGTTATCGGTAGGTTCTCGGTCATGCCTCGCAGCCTGCTCGTGCCCGACGCTGTCTCCTCGCGCCCGGTCCGGGTCGCTGTCGCAGCGGTTCTGGCTCTCGGGCTGCTCGGCGGCTGCTCGTTCGGCGACTCCGACCCGGTGGCGGTCTCGACCAGCGCGGCGCCTACCGTCGCTGCGTCACCGACACCGACACCCACCGCCACGCCCCGCCCGACGACCACTCCGAAGCCCGATCGCCCCGCCGCGATGGACACGGTCAACCTCGACGGGGCGATCGCGACGGCAACCTACTTCCTCGATTTCCAGCCCTACGTTGCGAATACCGGAGACCTCGCCGAGTGGCGCGCGATGAGCCATGCAGAGTGCGTCTTCTGCTCGGGCGTGACCGACGAGGTCACTCGCATGTTCGCCGTCGGCCACCACCAGGAGGGGACCGAGACCACGATCTTGTCGGCTACCGGCATCGAAGTGAATCCCGGCGTCTATTTCCAGGTCAACGTCGAATTGAGCCAGGGGCCCGCAACGGAAGTCGACAGCGCCGGAGCCGTCATTGACACGCAGCCACTCACGTCGACCTTTGACGTCGCGGTCGCCGTCGTCCGGGACGGCGACCGATGGCTCATCCGCGAGGGGCAAACGGAGCGCAAGCATGGATGACGCCCGTCCCAGAGCCGTCAGCGCGACCGCGGTAGTGATCGGAGTCCTCCTTCTGGCGTACGCACGGCCCGCATTCGCGATCACCGACTACTACGACGACATTGACGGAGACATTTACCTTCTCTCCGCCCGTGAGGCAGCCGCCGCGGTCGCAACGCATGATGCAGCGGTGGCGTCTGGTGATCCGGTGGCGGCCTTGGTGGAGTACGCGCGGGGTGTGCAGTGCAACGTGACGACCGTGCCGTTGACGACGGCGTTGAACGGT
>JAYTSH010000477.1:0-9234 GCA_043745755.1 Cellulomonas sp.
GAGAGCGCGTTCTTCGCCGAGTACACGGACCTGGGCGTCATCGCCGTGTCGCCGTTCGAGACGATCGACCGCACCGGGGTCGGCCGGCTCGTCCGCCTCGCCGTCGAGGAGGGCCGGGCCGCACGGCCCGACCTGACCATCGGTGTGTGCGGCGAGCACGGCGGCGACCCGGAGTCGGTGCACTTCTTCGACGAGGTCGGGCTCGACTACGTGTCCTGTTCCCCGTTCCGGGTGCCGATCGCGCGGCTCGAGGCAGGACGCGCCTCGGTCGCGAAGGGCGGCAGCGACACGCGCTGAGGCCGACGAGCGGTAGCGCAATCCCGGTCCGGGCTGCGGCGGCGACGTCGTGGCCCGGACCTTTGCACACCTCGTGACGCTGGGCTCTGTTCCGCCGTCTGCGGCCGAAGCCCTCGGTGTGGCGGCACTCATCGGGCACGCCGTGCTCGTCGTGGTCCGACGTAGGCGGGCAACCCGACCATGTACCCACCGCGGGTCTGCTCGTCGAGGGTTGTCCGGGCGGCGGTTCCGGCTTAGCGTGGCGTCATGGCGAACGTCGCGTCGCCGGGAGCGCGCGGTTTCTGGTTGGGCGCGGCGATCATCGTCCTGGTCCTTGTCCCGGCGGTGGTCTTCGGGTCCCGCACCAGCGAGTGCTTCGACTCCGTGTCGGCGGCCGACAGCTACTGCACGTCGGGCCTGGCGGTCGGCGTCGGGGGCGCGGTGCTGCTGTGCCTCGGTGGAGGGGTCTTCGTCGCGCGTTGAGCGGGCGTTCTCACTCGTCACGGTGACGACGCCGGATGGGGCGCCTACCTCGTCGCTGTGCCGGAGTCGTTGCCGAGGTTGGTGATGCAGGTTGCGAGGGTCTCGAGCAGGACGTGCTGTTGAGCGGTTGTCAGCCCTGCGCACATCGTCGTCTGGATCGCGAGCACGGCCGAGCTGGCCGCGTCCAGGTGATCGCGGCCGGTAGAGGTCAGCTTGGTGGGCAGCTCGCGGCCGTGCGTTGCGGTTGCGGGCCGGGTGACGAGGCCGCGCTCTTCGAGGCCGCGCAGGACGAGGTTCATCGACTGGCGGGTGACGAAGACCCCGCGAGCCAGCTCGGCGTTCGACAGTCCGGGACGTTGCCCGAGCAGCTCGAGGCAGGCGTACTGCGGCACGGTCAGGTGCAGCGGGCGCAGCGCGACGTCCATGGCGTTCCGCAGTGCCACCGCGGCCTGCTTGAGCACGTAGCCGACCGCGTTCTCCACCGGACCGAGGATGTCCTGTTGCTCCATGTCAGCATTCTGACATACGATGAGCAATGTAAGGACATTGACATACGGAGGAGAACGCCATGACCGTCACCGGACCCGACTTCATCGCCTTGCAGGTGCGCGACCTGGAGCGCGCCGCCGCCTTCTACGAGGACCGCCTCGGTCTGCGCCGCGCTCCGTTCAGCCCGCCCCACGCGGTGGTGTTCGCCACGACGCCCGTCCCCTTCGCGGTGCGGGACACGCAGCCCGACGTCGACCTGGACGCAACCGGGCACCCTGGCCTCGGGGTGGCGTTGTGGCTGCACAGCACCGACGCACAGGCCCTGCACGACTCGCTCGACGCGGCAGGGGTGCCAATCCTCATTCCGCCGTTCGACGGCCCGTTCGGGCGGACGTTCGCCTTCGCCGACCTCGACGGGTACGCCGTCACGATCCACGACAAGCAGTGAGTGGTCGCTCAGAGCTGCCCGTGGTCACCGTCGTCATCGAGCACGCTGCGTAGCTGTTCAACAAGTCCTGGAAGGACGTCAGTCGCGGTGGAGCGAACGATGTCGAGGTCGATCGACCAGTAGCCGTGCACGATCCGGTTCCTCAGAGCCGATGCCAGTCGCCACGGCACGTCCGCATGTGCACGCCGGATCTCGTCCGAAGTGTTGGCGGCAGCTTCCCCGAGAACCATGAAGTTCCACAACAGTGCGTCGCGTGCCGTTCGATCGTTCTCCAGGTCGCGGATGTCACGACCGCTCACGAGGGTGATCGCCTGCTCGGCGGCGTCGATCATCTCTGTCAGAAGCAGGGCGTCACGCCGCATACAGCGCCTTTGCTTCGGCCTCGACGCTCGCGCGGATCAGGGGGTGCAACGATCGGCGCGACACGAGGTCCACGCGCCGACCGAATGCCTCGCTCAGCTCGTCCACGAGGAGCTCGATGTTCCACGTCAGATGATGTCCCGGTACCAGGTCGTACAGGACGTCCACGTCACTGTCGGCGCCTGCCTCACCGCGTGAGACCGAGCCGAAGACCTCAAGACGAGCGATGCCGTACCGCTCGCAGATCTCCGCGAGAGCAGCACCATCCACCTCGGGCTCGGACATGCCGCTAGCCTAGCGAGCCGCTCCACCCGGCGGGAGGACGGGACGCGGGCGAGCGGAGCTGCGCGGTCGCTGCTGGCCTCGGTGGGGGACTCTTCGTCCTGCACGCGGGGCCTCGGGCGACGGGTGCTCGCGGGAAACCATGTACCCCATCGGCACGGCTCCGCTAGCGTGGACAGCGCTGATCCACGATGCTCGGCACCCGGTGAGTCGACGGGCCCCGGCATTCGCCGTTCCTCCAGGGGGAGTGCACACGCAGATGGCCATCGACACCCAGACCCGCCCGATCGCACGGTCGGCGCCGCTGATCGGCTCAGGCCTGGCCCTGCTCGGCATCGGCTACGTCGCCTACCAGGTGGGGGTGCTGGCGGAGCTCGGCGCTGGGCGGTCGGGTCGGTACGAGTTCCTTCGCAGTCTCCTGGAGAGCAACACGTTCGCCCAGGCTGCAACGCTCCTGGGCGCGCTGACCTGTGTCGTCGGGTTCGTGGCGCTCGTCGTCGGCGTCCATCGCCTCGCGAGCAACCTCGACGCCCTCGCCGAGGCTCGTGGTGACGCGACCGATCGGACCCCGCAGCGCGACGTCACGCCGGTCTAGCGGGAGCTGCACATGACGACCCCTCGCGACACGCTGCTGCTGCTCGACACCGCCTCGCTGTACTTCCGGGCCTTCTTCGGTGTCCCCGACTCGGTGCGGGCGCCCGACGGCACGCCGGTCAACGCGGTGCGCGGGCTGCTCGACATGATCGCGCGGCTCGTCGTCGACCACAGGCCCACGCGCCTCGTCGCCTGCTGGGACGACGACTGGCGCCCGGCGTTCCGGGTCGAGGCGATCGCGTCGTACAAAGCGCACCGCGTTGCGCGCGAGGTTCCGGGGACGACGGGCGAGGAAGACGTGCCGCCGGCGCTCGCGGCGCAGGTCCCCGTGATCGTCGCGGTGCTCGCGGCGCTCGGCATCGCCAGGGTCGGTGTGCCGGGGTACGAGGCCGACGACGTCATCGGCACGCTCGTGGCTCGCGAGGTGGCGCGTCCTGCGGCGGAGCGGGCGGCGGTCGGGGTCGTGACGGGCGACCGTGACCTGTTCCAGCTCGTCGACGACGCCGCCGGGGTGCGCATCCTGTACCCGGTGAAGGGCGTCAAGGACCTCGCCGTCATCGACCAGGCGGCGCTCGCCGAGAAGTACTCGGTCGCGTCCGGGCAGGCGTATGCGGACATGGCCGTGCTGCGCGGCGACCCGAGCGACGGTCTGCCGGGGGTCGTGGGGATCGGTGAGAAGACGGCCGCCGCGCTCATCCACCGGTACGGCGACCTTGCGGGTGTGCTCGCGGCACGCGACTCCGGTGACCGCGGGCTGACGGCGACGCAGCGGCAGCGGCTGCACGACGCGGCGGCGTACCTGGAGGTGGCGCCGATTGTCGTGCGGGTCGCGCCCGACGCGCCGATCGGCGTGGTCCGCGATGCGCTGCCGCACCAGCCTGCGGACTTGGCGTCGCTGGGTGCGCTGGTCGCCCGCTGGGGGATCGCGTCGAGCGTCAACCGCGTGCTCGAGGCGTTCGAGGTCCGCGGAGCCTGAGCCCCAGCCGCCCCCACACGCCCCCAGACGCACGCGAGGGGCGCGGCCCGCTCGGCCACGCCCCTCGCGACTGCTCGACCCCGATCACCGTGGTCGAGCAGACCTCACCCCACCCGGATCAGCCCGACGGCCACCGCCGGCGCGTACCCGTTGCCGCCCGAGTAGAGGGCGGTGACGAGCGTTGTGCTTGTGAGCCGGGGGAGCGTCACGCTCGCCGTGCCGTCCGCCGCAAGCGCGACGGACGGCTGCGCCCGCAGCCCGACGACGAGCGTCACACGCCCGGTCGTCACCGGGGACCCGTCGGGCCCCTTGGCAGTGACCGTGACGACCGGCGTGGTGCCGCGCGGGGCGGACCACGAGCCGGTGCTCAGCGTGAGCGTGACCTTCGCCGGTGTCACCCGGTAGGTGCGCTGCGAGGTCACGCCGTCGACGTCGGCGCTGCCCGCGTACACGGCGGTCAGCTGGTGGGAGCCGACCCCGAGCGTGGTGGGCAGGGCGATCGTCGCGGTCCCGGTCAGCCCGTCGACGACGAGCTCACCCGAACCGAGCACCGTGCCGCGCTCGCGGATCTCGACGGTCCCGGTCGGGGCCGCCGTCCGGCCCGTGACGACCACCGTGGCGGTCGTCGCGGTCCCGTACGGTGCCGAGCTCTGCGACAGCGCGAACGACATCCGGGAGCCGGACCTGGCGATCTTGACCGTCACCACCGGTGACGTCGAGGCCGCGTACGCACCCGTGTCGGGGACGTAGACGGCACTCAGGGCATGCGTGCCCGCACCGAGATGTGCCGTGGCGGTCGCCGACCCATTGACCAGCGCTGCCGTGGCGACCTCCGTCTGCCCGTCGAGGAACCGGACGGTGCCGGTCGCCGCGGCGGGCGACACGGTGGCGGCGAGCGTGAGCTCGGCGCCCGCGTGCTTGTCACCTGTGACCGTCTGGGCCGTGGTGGTCGGCGTCGCCGGCGGGACGGTGACGCCGACGACCTGGGCGCGGGTCGTCGTGGTGGCGTTGTGGCTGTGCAGCACGAGCAGCTGCGGTGCCGGCGCCTTCGTGGTCGAGCGGTGCACCGTGACGGTCGAGCCGTTGGTGCCGGTGGCCCAGAGCGAGTCCACCGCGCCGTTGTCGAACCAGTACGGCGGAGTGAACGGGTCGACCGTGAACGGGTCGACGGCGTCGACCTGGCCGCTCGGGTCGGAGGCGTACGGCGAGTAGGTCCAGACGTGCAGCGTGGGCGTGGTTCCGGGGGCGATGCCGAGGGCCGCGAGATTGAGCGGGACGACGAGGACGTTGTTGTCGAACACCGTGGTGTCGACGTCCCCGAAGTACCCGTTGATCGGCTCGACGTCGAGGACCGCGCCCGTCTTCATGTCGTAGGTGATCTGGACCGTGACGTCGACCGAGCCGTTGAGCTTCTGGACCACCGTCTGGGCGTCCCAGATGCCATCGCCGTTCAGGTCGATGTCGATCACGGGCTTCACCGACTGCCCCAGGCTGGCCCATTCACCGTCGGTCGCGATGCCGACCCCGAGGTACCCGCTCGCCGGATCGAGGCCCGCGGCCGCACGCTGCGGCGCGGTCGAGGACCAGCCGACGTACCTCAGGTCGCCGGCGGCGATCGACGAGTCCGACGTGACGAGCCCGGGGACCGCCTCGAGCTTTGGGCTCGTGGCCGCGAGCTGGAGCGGCGCGACGAGAGAGTCCCACCCGCCCGAGGCGACCCCGCGCCCGGCGAGCGTGAGCGCCGCCGAGGTGGCGCCCGCGTCCGCGAAGGCCACGGGACCGGCCGACAGGTCGCTGACGAGCCTCGCCGCTGCCTGGACCGGGACCCGCAGGTGCGTGTCACCGGAGGTGAGCACGAGCCGGCCCGAGATGCTCGCGACGTACTCGCGCGGCAGGCCGCCCTGCGTCGGGCTCGACGTCACATCGAGGGTGCGCGCGAGGTTCGCCGGGTCGGCCGTGAGCGTGACGGTGACGAGTCGGGACTCACCGGCGGGGACCATGACGGAGGCCGGCGACGTCGTGATCGTCGCGCCGCCCTCGGTCGTGGCTGCGGCGTAGGACGTCGCGTAGGTCACGGCCGACGAGCCCGTGTTCATGACGGTCACCGTCGTGCGCCGGACGACCTTCGCGGCGCCGACGTCGACGACCCCGAAGGTGACCGACACCGAGCTGGCGTCGTCGCTGGCGAACGCCAGGACCGAGCTGTTGACCGCGTCGAGGGCGTCGACGCGACCGGAACCGACCCGGCCCGGGCCGTACACGGCGCCGGTCTGGTGCGCACCGGTGAAGACGTCGTGCGTCGCGGTGTTCATGACGGCCGCCTTGACCTCGGCTGCGGTCCAGCCGGGGTGTGCGCCCCGCACGAGCGCGGCGATGCCGGCGACGTGCGGGGTGGCCATCGACGTCCCGGACAGGCCCTGAGCCTTGTTGCCCGTCCCCGATGCGGCCGAGTAGATGCCCGTGCCGGGAGCGGCGACGTCAGGCTTGACGATGCCGAGCGAGCCGTGGACCCCGCGCGACGAGCTCGGGTTGAGCGCGTCGCCGACCTCGTTGGCGATGACTGTCGCCTTGAGCGACGGGCCGATGTGCACCGTCAGGCTGTTCGTGCGGATGGCCGGCAGGAGCGTCGCGGTCGACACCGCTGTCAGCTGCGCGCCGGGGATGGCCGCGTTGCCCGCGATCCCGCCGGGGAACACCGTGCGCGTGGTGCCGATGAGGACGCCGACCGCGCCGGCCGCCGCCGCGTTGTTGAACCGCGTCGCGCTGCCGCACGCCCGGGTTGCGTCGTCGTCGTCCCACCACAGATAGACGATCTTGCCGGTGATGGCGGCGGCGGAGGAGGCGAGCGACGAGCAGCCGCTGACCTGATCGCCGAGGAACGCGAGCGGCGCTGTGACGTCGCCCGTGGCGGTGTAGCTGATGCTGTTCTGGCCGGAGTACGTGCCGATCAGGGCGGGGTCGCCCGCTGCGGTGACCTCGATGCCGTCGTACGTCTGCGGGTCGCCGACCGAGTTTGCGACGGTCAGCGCCGAGCGTGCGTCGCCGGGCGCCCCGCCGACGTCGGTGATGTCGCCCGCGTTGCCCGACGCGAGCACGGCGAGCGTGCCGAGCCGGGCGAGGCGGTCGATGATCAGGTTGTCCGGGTCGTCGGCGGGAGAGCCGTCCGAGCCGAGCGAGAGGTTGACGACGTCGAGGTGGTCGTTGAAGTCGCCGTCACCGTTCGGGTCGGCGGCCCAGTCGAGCGCCTCGCTCGTGAGGTTCGTCGAGCCGCCGATGTCGCCGAAGACCTTGAGCGCGTAGATGCCCGCGCCGGGCGCCGAGCCGGGGCCGACCTTCCAGCCGGACAGGTCGGTCAGGCTCGCGTAGTCGCCGCGGAACGTCGTGCCGCCGGCTTGGACGCCGAAGCCTGCGGCGGTCGCGGAGACGTGCGTGCCGTGACCTGAGCTGGGGCTCGTGGACAGCGAGTCGATGGGGTTGTCGTCCGGGGTCGGGACCTGCGTGGCGCCGGGGAGGGTGGACGCGGGGTCGGCGTCGTACAGGGGTCCGGCGAAGTCGTGGCCGCCGATGAACTTCGTCGGGTCGTACAGGCCGGCGGGGATCGGGCCGGTGCCGTTGGTGCCGTACGCCGCTGCGTAGGCGGCCGGCGTGCCGGGGCCGCCGAACGCCGCGTGCGTGTAGTCGAGGCCGGTGTCGATGACGCCGATGCGTACGCCGGTACCGATCTGGCCGGTGCTCTGCCACGTGGCGAGCGCGCGCGTGAACGCGTCGGTGCTCTTGTTGTCAGGCTTCTTGGCCACGACGCGGTACAGCGCCACGACATCAGGGTTTGACGCGAGTGCGCGGATCTTTGCGGCGTCGCCCGTGACGATCGTCGCGGAGACGACGTTGTGCAGGGTCGCGATCCGCTGCGGTGCGGGGGTCGCGCTGCGCGCGGTCGCCTGGTCGGGGACGACGCCCGCCGCCTGCTGCTCGACCGCATCGGTGGCAGCCCGGACCGCGGTGGCGTCACCGCCCTTGTCGGCGACGTCGAGGCCCGACGGAGCCTTGAGCTGGACGAACGCGGTGACCGTTCCGGTGGCCTTCTCGAGCGCCGGGGCGACCTTCCCGTGCCGCAGGTCCTTGCCGGAGACGACCGGCCCGCCCGGGGACCCGGGGCCGGGTGACCTGTGGTTGGCGGCACCCGCGGCGCCCGCGCCGACCATGGCGGTGCTTACAGCAAGCACGAGGGTGGTCAGGGCGGCGAGCAGCGGTCGACGCTTCATAGCGCACTCCAGGTCAGCCGGACGGATGGAGACGTGGGGAGTCGTGACACGTGACGTGACTCGAGGTCATGCCCGCCAACTCCCCAGGGCACCGTACTGAGGATTGGGCGATTCGTCACGCATTCGTTCGGATCTCCCGTACTGGCCGGTAGCCCGTGCGGAACGGGTCGGTGCAGGTCAGCGGAGATGAATGTCTGAGCGCAGCCTCAGCGGAGCGGGACGAACGCGTAGGAGCCGAGGCTGGTGGACTCCAGCTCGTCGCCGTGGCGCTCGACCGCCCACAGCGTGGAGCGCACCGGGATCACCATCCGGCCACCGTCGGCGAGCTGGTCGCACAGCTCCGGGGGGAGCTCCCTGGCCGACGCCGAGACGAGGATCCGCGACCAGCCGCCCTCGATCGGGCGGCCCAGCACGCCCGGCGTCGCAGGTTCGATGTGGGCCCACCGCATCGCCCACGCGGCGAGGTTCGCGCTGCCCCACGTCGCGAGCTCGGGCTCGAGCTCGAGCCCGAGGACCATCCCGGTCGGCCCGACCAGCCGGGCGAGGAGCGCAGTCGTCCAGCCGGAGCCCGCCCCGATGTCGAGCACCCGGGCGCCGGTCGGCACGTGCAGGTGACGCAGCATGGCGGCCACGGTGCTCGGCTGCGAGCAGGTCTGCCCGCAGCCGATGGGAAGGGGGTAGTCCTCGCTGGCCTGGGCTCGGCGCGCGTCGGGCAGAAACCGGCGTCGGTCCAGGTGCTGGATCGCCTCGTCGACGTCGAGCGCACGTTCCGGGTCCGTCATCTTCCGAGCGTAGGCACTTGCGGCAGACGGCGGACGATCTCTGTAGGCCTGGTGACGGGCTTCTCGACCGGTTCGGCGAGGTGGGCGGGACTGACCCGGGGCTTGCGGCCGGGCCGGCCGGGTGTCCGACGGTCCTCGATGCCCTCGAGGGTCGAGGCGCGCCACACGGCACCCCCGTTGAGACGCCCGTCGGGCGCGGGGAGCCAGGGCACCTTGCGCGAGAGCCAGACGCGGATGGTCGCGTGCTCGACGCCGAGCCTGTCGGCGAGGCGGCCGATGTCG
>JAYTSH010000478.1:0-1782 GCA_043745755.1 Cellulomonas sp.
CCCTTGCCCGCGGCGAGCCCGTCGTCCTTGACCACGTACGGCGGCCCGAACGTGTCGAGGGCCGCGGCTGCCTCGTCAGAGGTCGTGGCGACGCGGGGCTCGGCGGTCGGGACTCCGGCTGCGGCCATGACGTCCTTGGCGAAGGCCTTGGAGCCCTCGAGCTGCGCCGCCGCGGCGCTCGGGCCGAACACGGCGATCCCGGCGTCGTGCACCGCGTCCGCGACGCCGGCCACGAGGGGCGCCTCCGGTCCGACGATGACGAGGTCGACGCCCAGCCGAGCCGCGAGGGCTGCCACGGCGGCGCCGTCGAGCGGATCGACCGGATGCAGCCTCGCCAGCTGCCCGATCCCCGGGTTCCCGGGCGCCGCGTGCAGCGCCGTCACCTGGGGGTCACGGGACAGCGCGCGGACGAGGGCGTGCTCGCGAGCACCTGTCCCGACTACGAGGATCTCCACGCTGCCGGAGTGTATCGGCGGTCCGTGCCCCATGCCGGTCCGGTCCGCGCTCAGACGTCGAGCCGCTGCTCGAGGCCCGCCCGGACGGCCGGCCACTCCGACGCGAGGATCGAGAACACGACGGTGTCGCGCCATGTCCCGTCGGCCCGGACGACGTGCTCGCGCAGGACACCCTCGCGCACCGCACCGAGCCGGGCGATCGCGCCCTGCGAGCGCGCGTTGATGGCGTCCGTCTGAATCTTGACGCGGTGCATGTGGCAGTCGTCGAACGCGTGGGCGAGGAGCGCGAGCTTTGTCGCGGGGTTGACGGCGCCCGCCCACACGTCGGGGGCGTACGCCGTCCAGCCGAGGTGCAGGCGCGAGTTGGCCAGGTCGACGTCGCCGAGGCTGCTCGTGCCCACGAGCCGTCCGGCGGGCCCGACAGCGGAGGTGCGGGCCAGCCGGACCGCGTAGGCCGCCTGACCGGGGCGGCCGGTCAGCGCGGCGATCCACGCAGTCATGGCGCGGCGGTTCGACGGGCGACCTCGCGGTCCCCCGCCGAACCCCGCCGCCCAGACGCGATCGTCGTCGAGCGCCACGAACAGCTCGTCCGCGTCGGCCTCGGCGAGCAGCGTGAGCCGGACCACCCGGTTCGCCAGCACGGCTCCGCCCGGCGGGGCGACCTTCGACTGCGCGACGACCTCGGACTGCTCCATCCGACGACCGTAGCGGCCCCTCAGCTCGCGGCGAGACGCGTGCGCAGCGTCGTGAGCTCGTGCGTCATGGCCGCCGGGAGTCGGTCTCCGAACCGCTCGAAGAACTCCTGCGTGAGGTCGCACTCGGCCGACCACGGCTGGGGGTCGACCGCGAACAGGGCCTCGACGTCCTCGGCCGGCAGGTCGAGACCCGTCAGGTCGAGCGCTCCGGGAGCCGGGAGCAGGCCGACCTGCGACTCGACAGCGCCGACGCCCTCGTCGCCCGCAACCCGGCCCAGAGCCCACGCGAGCACCCGCGAGTTCTCCCCGAACCCGGGCCACAGCCAGCGCCCGTCGGCCCCCTTGCGGAACCAGTTGACCTGGAAGACCGCCGGCAGCGGGATGCTCCGGGCCGTGAGCTCGTCACCGATGCGCAGCCAGTGGCCCCAGTGGTCGGCCATGTTGTAGCCGCAGAAGGGCAGCATCGCGAACGGGTCGCGGCGCAGCACCCCGACGGTCCCCTCGGCCGCAGCCGTCTGCTCCGAGGAGATGGTCGCGCCCATGAAGACCCCGTGCGCCCAGTCGCGCGCCTGGGTGACGAGCGGGACGTTCGTCGCCCGACGCCCCCCGAAGAGGATCGCGTCGATCGGGAC
>JAYTSH010000479.1:0-4187 GCA_043745755.1 Cellulomonas sp.
TCGTTACTCTTGAGGTCACAACATCACAGGGTCGACGCCATGCAGGGTGACCCGCTGGAGCCGACAGGAGGCGATCATGCCAGCGCCAGCACGCACGCAGCGGGTACGCGACGCCGTGCAGCCGCTCATCGCGGCGGCAGGCCTGTATCTCGAGGACGTGGAGGTCACCAGCGCCGGAGCGCGTTCGGTCGTCCGCATCGTCGTCGACCTCGAGGAGGACGCCGTCGGAGGGCTCGACCTCGAGCGCGTCGCAGCGATCTCACGCGAGATCTCGACGGCGATCGACACCACCGACGACTTCGCGGGCGAGCTCACCGTCGAGGTGTCGAGCCCCGGTGTCTCCCGACCCCTGACCGAGCGGCGCCACTTCACGCGCGCCCGCGGCAGACTCGTGACCCTGCGTCTGCTCGACGGCTCGACCCTCACGGCGCGCCTCGTGGACGTGGACCGCTCTACCGACGACGCCGTTCTCGTCCTGGTGACCGAGGTGCCGGCAGGCAAGGGCCGTCGGGCGGTCGTCGGCGAACCCGCGCGCCTGCGACTCGCCGAGGTGCGCGACGGGCGCGTCGAGGTCGAGCTCACCCGCATGGCCGAGCTGCCCGACGACGCGTTCGCCGACGTGCTGGACGACGCCGAGACCGACGAGCCCGCCCACGACCCGACCGGCCTGGAGGGCTGACATGGACATCGACATCCAGGCGCTGCGCATGCTGGAGCGCGAGCGCGACATCAGCTTCGAGGTCCTCGCCTCGGCGATCGAGCAGGCGCTGCTGTCCGCGTACCACCGCACGCCCGGCGCGCAGGCAGTCGCACGCGCCGAGCTCGACCGCAAGACCGGTCACGTGACCGTGTGGGCGCGCGAGCAGCTGCCGACCCCCGAGCCCGGTCCCGATGGCGAGCCGGCGCCGCGCCCGCTGCCCGGGCCCGAGTTCGACGACACCCCCGACGGCTTCGGCCGGATCGCGACTGCGACCGCGCGACAAGTCATCGTGCAGCGGCTGCGCGACGCCGAGGACGACCAGGTGCTCGGCAACTTCCGCGGCAAGGAGGGCGAGGTCATCGGGGGAGTGATCCAGCAGGGCCGCGACAGCCGCGTCGTGCTCGTCGACGTCGGTGGGACCGAGGCGGTGCTCCCGGCGCACGAGCAGGTGCCCACGGAGCGGTACGTCCACGGCGAGCGACTGCGTGCCCTCGTGCTCGAGGTCGCGCGCGGGATGAGGGGTCCCCAGGTCACGTTGTCCCGGACGCACCCCAACCTGGTGCGACGGCTGTTCGCGCTCGAGGTCCCCGAGGTCGCGGACGGCACGGTCGAGATCATGTCGATCGCCCGCGAGGCGGGGCACCGCACCAAGCTCTCGGTCCGGGCAAACGTTCCGGGGCTCAACGCGAAGGGCGCGTGCATCGGGCCGATGGGCGCGCGCGTGCGGGCCGTCATGGCTGAGCTGCACGGCGAGAAGATCGACATCGTCGACTACTCAGACGACCCCGCCGAGATGGTGGCGCACGCGCTGTCGCCGGCGCGCGTCCTGTCGGTCACGATCGTCGACCCGGTCGCCCGCGCCGCCCGCGTGGTAGTGCCCGACTACCAGCTGTCCCTCGCGATCGGCAAGGAGGGCCAGAACGCCCGCCTCGCGGCGAAGCTGACGGGCTGGCGCATCGACATCCGCTCCGACATGGCCGAGGACGTCGCGGAGCCGCCGGCCGACCGTGCCCCTGCGGGCCCGGCCAGGGTCGACTCCCGCGGCGACGTGCGCGATCTGCGCGGCGACCCGCACAGCGGGCGCGGTCAGGGGGCCCCGCCCGGTCACAGCCGGTGACGCGGCGCGCTAGACTTGCCGAGGCTGGGTCGGACACCCGGCTCTCTTCGCCGAGCAGGCGGACCCCCGACGACCTCGCTGTCGTCCCTCTGGGCCCGCTGCGCACGTGCGTGGGGTGCCGGTCGACCGATCGAAGGTCGGTACTGCTGAGGATCGTCGTCATCACGGACGGTGCGGGTCTCCCCGTTCTGGTCGTGGACGCAGGTCGCTGCATGCCGGGCAGGGGTGCGTGGCTGCATCCCGACCCTCGCTGTCTCGAGCTTGCCGAACGCCGCCGTGCTTTCCCGCGGGCCCTGCGTCATGCAGGGACGTTGGACGCCGCAGCGGTCGAGGCACACCTCGGAGCACCGTGAGGAGCACCACCGTTGCCGGGTCCGTACCCGGCAACGTCGAACTGTCGACATGGGAAGCGGGTTTGACAAGCCGATGGCTGCCCGATGAGCACGCACCGATGAGTACCCAGCGATGAGTACCCAGAACTAACGACGGTCCGACCCTCTCCTGGGCGGACCGAGACAGGAGAGATGTGGCCAAGGTCCGCGTCTACGAGCTCGCAAAAGAGCTCGGCATTGAGAGCAAGACCATGATGACCAAGCTCGGCGAGCTCGGAGAGTTCGTCCGTTCGGCATCCTCGACCATCGAGCCGCCCGTCGTGCGCAAGCTGCGCGACCTCTACCCCGCAGGTGCCGCCCCGACGCCCGCACCCGCCGCGCGTCCTGCCCCGCAGGCGGCCGCTGCCACCGCCCTGGCGACGGCTGCTCCGGCGCCCGTGGCGTCCGCTCCCGTCGTGTCGACCCCTGCGGTCGCCGCACGTGCGGCGAGCGTTCCCGGCACCCCTGCACCCGTGGCACCCTCATCCGCGCCGACCGTTGCCGCGCCGAGCGCAGCTGCGCCTCGCGTCACCAGCCCGGCACCGGCACGGGCGGCCGCACCGGCCGCCGACGCCGGCCGTCCTGGTCCGCGACCGGCTCCCGCACCGGCACCGGCACGTACCGCCGGCTCGCGGCCGGGCAACAACCCCTTCGCGCCCTCGCAGGGCATGGGTCGTGGCGAGCGCCCGTCCGGACCCGGTGGGTCCGCTGGCGCGCGCTCCGGCGGCCCGCGCCCGGGCAACAACCCGTTTGCCCCGTCTCAGGGCATGCCCCGGCCGGGTGAGCGCCGGACCGAGGCGCCCGTGGCCGGCGGCGCGCCGGCAGGTGCGACCGAGCGTCCGGGCGGTCCTCGTCCCGGTGGCCCGCGCCCCAACCCCGGCATGATGCCCGGGCGCAACGCGAGCGGCGTCAGCCGTCCGGGTGAGCGTCCAGGTCCTGCCCGTGCCGGAGGCGGCGCGCGTCCCGGTGGCGGTGGCGGTTACGCCGGCCGTCCCGGCGGTGCAGGCGGTCCTGGCGGTGCCGGCGGTCCCGGTGGTGCCGGCGGTCCCGGTGGAGCACCCGGTGGCGGATTCGCCGGTCGTCCTGGTGGCGGCGGTGGGCGTCCGGGGGGCGCCGGTCGCGGCTCGACCCAGGGTGCGTTCGGCCGCGCCGGGGGGCGCCCCGTCCGAGGACGCAAGTCCAAGCGGGCGAAGCGCCAGGAGTTCGAGCAGATGCAGGCACCCTCGCTGGGTGGCGTGCAGGTCCCTCGCGGCAACGGCAAGACCGTCGTACGGCTGCGTCGCGGCTCGTCGCTCAACGACTTCGCGGACAAGATCGACGCGAACCCCGCGAGCCTCGTCACGGTGCTGTTCCACCTCGGTGAGATGGCGACCGCGACGCAGTCGCTCGACGAGGACACGTTCGGCACGCTCGCGCAGGAGCTCGGGTACATCATCGAGATGGTCTCGGCCGAGGAGGAGGACCGCGAGCTGCTCGGGTCCTTCGACATCGACCTCGACGCGGAGCTCGCGGACGAGGACGACGAGCAGCTGCTCGCCCGCCCGCCCGTGGTCACCGTCATGGGTCACGTGGACCACGGCAAGACCAAGCTCCTCGACGCCATCCGTCAGACGGACGTCGTCGCAGGCGAGGCCGGCGGGATCACCCAGCACATCGGGGCCTACCAGGTCCGGACCGTCCACGAGGGCGTCGACCGTGCGGTGACGTTCATCGACACCCCGGGCCACGAGGCCTTCACGGCGATGCGTGCGCGTGGTGCGCAGGTCACCGACATCGCGATCCTCGTGGTCGCGGCGGACGACGGCGTGATGCCTCAGACGATCGAGGCGCTCAACCATGCCCAGGCCGCTGGCGTCCCGATCGTGGTCGCGGTGAACAAGGTGGACAAGGAAGGGGCCAACGCCGCCAAGATCCGCCAGCAGCTCACCGAGTACAACCTGGTGGCCGAGGAGTACGGCGGCGACACGATGTTCGTCGACGTGTCGGCGAAGCTCAACCA
>JAYTSH010000480.1:0-12691 GCA_043745755.1 Cellulomonas sp.
GCAGTCGCTCCAGTGCTCGAGCTCAGGCGCGACGACGCGGAGCATGTCCCAGACCGTCCGCGGAGGACGCCGGCCGCCCGGCCGACCACGCACAGCGAGGAGCGCGGCCCCGCCTCGCAGAGCAGCGAGGTGGGAATGATGGAACCGTTCCCATGCCTCCGAGGAGAACTGGGCTGCGACGAGCTCGGCGTCCGCGCGCTGCAGGAGCTCGTGCGAGCGGGTCGGCAGGAGGTCGCTTCCAGTGGCTGTCGCCATGAGTTCTCGCCTCCTTCTCCCGTTCGACGTGCTCTCAGTATCGAACACCTGTTCGACTCTCGTCAACCTCCGGACCGTGTTCCCTTGTCTGGGAGCCTCTACGGTAGGCAGGTGGCTGCCCGCGACCGCTCGGGGCGACGAGCCCCAGCCCCACACCGACCTCCGACATCCCCGACCTGGCCGACGGGTCCCGTCACCATCTCCACCGGGACCGTCGAGGTGGTCCGCGCCCCTGACGACCCGACCGGTGTGACAGTCCTGGTCAACGGCGTCCCCAGCTCGCACCTCGACCTCGTCGACCCGACCCGCCTCTCGTTCGAGTACATGCAGCAGATGGCCGCCGTGCTGGACAGGTGCACGCCCGGTGAACCACGAGCCGTGGTGCACCTCGGAGCCGCCGGCTGCGCGATGGCCCGCTATGTGCACGCGACCCGGCCCGCGTCCCGCCAGATCGCGATCGAGCTCGATGCGACCCTGCCCGAGCTCGTCCGCGCGTGGTTCGACCTGCCACGCGCACCTGCCCTCCGGATCCGGGCTGGCGACGCACGCAGCGAGCTGGCGACACTCCCGGACGCCAGCGCGGACGTCGTCATCCGGGACGTCTTCGCGGGCGACCAGACGCCCGAGCACGTCACGACGGTGGAGTTCACCGCCGACGTCGCGCGGGTCCTGAGGCCCGGAGGCCTCTACCTCGCGAACTGTGCCGACCGCCCCCCGCTCACCCGGGCGCGCGCGGAGGCCGCGACGCTCTCTGGGGTGTTTGACGACGTCGCTGTCATCGCCGAGCCCGGCCAGCTGCGCGGTCGTCGCTACGGCAACCTCGTCCTGGCGGGCACGAACGACCCCACGATCCTGCGGTCCGCCGACCTCGATCGGGCGCTGCGCTCCCTGCCCGCGCCCTCGAGGCTGTTGCGCGACGCGAACCTCGTCGCCTTCATCGGCTCGGCGCAGCCGATCCTCGACGCAGCACCCCCCGCGCCTGCGGGGCAAAGCAGCAAAGCCGCACCCCCGCCCGGGGATGCGGCCGTGCTGCTGAGCTCATCCGGCTGAACCGACCGGTAGCCGGCTCAGCGAGAAGTTGAGGTCAGAGTGCCTGAACCTTCTCGGCCTGCGGGCCCTTGGGTCCCTGCGTGATCTCGAACTCGACACGCTGGCCCTCGTCGAGCGACCGGTAGCCCTGCGTGTCGATGGCCGAGTAGTGGACGAAGACGTCGGGGCCGCCGCCGTCCTGGGCGATGAACCCATAGCCCTTCTCAGCGTTGAACCACTTAACAGCACCCTGTGCCATGTTCTCGTCCTTCTGTTCCAACCGGTGACGACATCGAGCATGTGCCCGCGCCGTGCCGCAATGCAATGTCCCGCGTCCTGCACCGGGCGGACCAGTCCAACGGGCTGGAGGTGCCCTCACCACTAGGTCAGGGCGCCGGTCGAGCGTCAGTACGTCACTGCAACAATCGCCATACTGCCACGCAGTCGCATTCGCGCGCCACGGTTTCTGACCACGTCTGAGTGGATCTTCAGCGGCCATCTGGTCGCCGATCCGTCGCCCCCGAACTGTGCATGACCGACGAGCGCTCAGAGCCGGACCTCGGGGTGCGCCACCCTTGTCTGGCGGCGCGACACGAGCAGCCCGGTGACTCCCACGACCCACGGCACAGCCACGACGGCAAGAGCCTGGCGATAGGCGTCGAGGTCGCGCGTCGCGCCCGGCGCCACGTGGTCGAGCACGACGCCGATCGCGAGCATCGTCGACAACGCTGCGACGAAGCTGCCGGTGTTGACGAACCCCGTCGTCGCCCCCAGACGGTGCGCAGGCGTGCAGTGGCGCGCGACGTCGAAGCCCACGAGGCTCGTCGGACCGCCGACCGCGACCGTGACGACAAAGATCGCCAGGACCGCCAGCGGTCGTGGTCCGGGCGGCACGAGGACGACGAGCCACGCGACACCGATCGCGCCGGCGATGATCAGCACGGTCCGAGTGCGTCGCTCGGGGTGGCGCGCCGAGGCCTCCCCGAGCAACGGACCCGCGACGACGGCGGCGACCACATTCAGAGTGAGCAGCGCGCTTGCCTCTGCGGTGCTCCGCCCCTGGCCCTCGACGAAGAAGGAGAACCCCCACAGGAGCACGACCACGTTCGTGCTGAAGGCGCTGAGGAAGTGCACCCAGAAGCCCAGCCAGGCACCAGGTTCGCGAGCCACTGCCCGCAGACCCACCCTGATGCTCTCCCGCGGAGCTGGCGTCGGAGCGGTCGCCGCGGGTGCGCTCACGGTGGCCGCGGGATCGACCGGCCCGGACGCGGGCGAGTCACGCACGACGACGACGACGAGGATGGCCGCGAGCAGCCCGACGGCGGCCAGCCCTCCGAAGGCGGCGCCCCACCCGAACCCCTGGAGGGCCGCCACGAGCGGCACTGCCGCGAGCACCTGACCGAGCTGGCCGATGGACCCCGTCAGCTGGGTCATCAGGGGCACCCTGCGCTGCGGGAACCATGCTGGGATGAGCCGGATCACGCAGACGAAGGTCATCGCGTCGCCGGCACCGATGAACATCCGGCCCAGCAGCGCCGCGGGCACGGCCGTGGCGGTCGCGACGACGAGCTGGCCGACCGCCATGAGGAACGCGCCACCCGCGATGATCCGGCGCGGCCCGAGCCTGTCGAGCAGCACACCGACCGGGATCTGGAACGCGGCGTACACGACGAGCTGGGCCACGGCGAGGCTCGCGAGCACCGAGGCGCTCACGCCGAACCTGCTGGCCGTCTCGAGACCGGCCACCCCGAGGGACGAGCGGTGGAGCACGGCGATCGCGTAGGCCGCGACCGCAGCTCCCCAGACGGTCAGGGCACGCGCTCCGCGCGGTGCAGAAGGGGTCACGGACGACCATTGTCCTGCTCCCGACGAGCAGGAACAGCCCCGGCCGAACGACGCGTATCACGCGGCCGGCGCCGTCTGGCGGGGTCAGGGCCTGTCAGTGCAGATCATGGCCAACCTGCAGAGAGCAACATCACAGTCCTGGACCGTCCCCCGACTGCTGTGCCAGGAACCGCTCGAACTCCTCGCCGAGCTCGTCCGCTGTGGGCAGCTGCGCGCTCTCGGCGAGCAGGCCCGTCCGACCGAGGTTGTGCGTGAACGCGTCGTACTGCTCCTCGAGGGCGTGGACCACGGCGGCGACCTCGTCCGAGCCGTTGACCTGGCGCTCGATCTCCAGCACGGTCTCGTCCGCCGCCCGTGTGAGGCTAGCGAGCTGCAGGTCGAGGCCCGTCACGCGCTGGAGGTTCTCGAGCGCCGTGATGCTCGCCTGCGGGAAGGACGACTGCGCGAGGTAGTGCGGCACGTGCACCGCGAATCCCAGGGCGTCGTGGCCCGACTGACCGAGCCTGAGCTCGAGCAGCGCACTCGCGCTCCCCGGCACCTGGACCGTGCCGAACCACGACTTGTGGTCCGAGACGAGCTCCGGTCGTGTCGCGTGCGCCGTGACAGACAGCGGGCGGGTGTGCGGGATTCCCATCGGGATCCCGTGCAACCCGATCGTCAGCGGCACGTCGAAACGCTCGACGATCTGGCGGACGGCAGACGCAAACCTCTCCCACTGCACGTCGGGCTCGAGCCCGTGCAGGAGGAGGAACGGCACCCCCGCGGCGTCGTGGATCACGTCGACCACGAGCTGGGGCTCGTCGTAGTCGCTCCACGTCGACGAGTCGAACGTCATGATCGGCCGCCTCGAGCGGTAGTCGATGAGCTGGTCGACGTCGAACGTCGCGAGCCGCGTCGCCGGGAGCTCCTCGGTCAGGTGCTCGACGGCCAGCTGCCCGGCACTGCCTGCGTCCATGAAGCCGCGCAGCGCGTGCACGAGCACCGGACCCAGTCCGCCGGCAGACCGCGTCTCGACCTCGGCCGCGACCTGCGGGTCGACGTCGTAGATGTCGTTGGGGTCCTGCATGGGTCCTCTCCTCTTTCATTGGCCGCACCTGGAGCACGCGACCTCGATGTCGACAACACCAGCGCAGGCCCAGGTCTTCCCCGCGGCGCGGTGCTGCACACGACGGCGCTACGGCGGCGGATAATGGACGGCCGCTCCGCGCATGGGCACGGAGGCATCCGGTGGTTCGACCACCCTGGGGAACAGGAGCGCCGACGTGGCGGGAAACGAGTCGGAGCTGCGCGGTGAGCAGGAGACCGTCGACCGGCTGTACCGCCGGCTCGACCAGCTCCGTGCACAGACCCGGGCGCGGCTTGCCGAGGTCCGTCGCGAGGGACCGTCCGGATCGCCGCAGAACCGCAGCGAGCGCGATGCGTTCGCCACCCTGTACGAGGACCGGGTCGCTCAGCTCGAAGCCGTCGAGGACCGTCTCGCCTTCGGCCGGCTCGACCTGACAGACGGCGCGGCGCGCTATGTCGGGCGCATCGGCCTCGCCGACGAGGACCATGCGTCCATCCTCACGGACTGGCGCGCACCGGCCGCCCAGGCCTTCTACCGTGCAACAGCCGCGCGGCCCGACGGCGTCGTGCGTCGTCGCCACCTCGTCACGCGCCGTCGCTCGGTGACCGGCATCGAGGACGAGGTCCTCGATCTGGACGTGCTGGCGTCCGTGGTCGAGGCAGACGGGTCGGACCCCGCCGGCGCCCGCCACGACGGCCTCACGCTCAGCGGGCTGTCCGGCGAGGGTGCGCTCCTCGCCTCCCTCGCCGCCGGACGCACGGGTCGGATGAGCGACATCGTGGCGACCATCCAGGCCGAGCAGGACGCGATCATCAGGTCGGAGCTGCAGGGGGCGCTCGTCGTGCAGGGCGGGCCGGGGACCGGCAAGACGGCCGTCGCGCTGCATCGGGCCGCGTTCCTGCTGTACGCGCACCGGCGCATGCTCGAGCGCTCGGGCGTCCTGCTCGTCGGCCCGAGCCGGACGTTCCTGCACTACATCGACCAGGTGCTGCCGTCGCTCGGCGAGACCGGCGTGGTGACGACGACCGTCGCCGAGCTCTTTCCGGGCGTCAGCCCGACCGGGGTCGAGGACGACGTCGTCGCCGAGATCAAGGGCCGCGCCGTCATGTCGCAGGTCATCGGCCGCGCGGTCCGCCAGCGCCAACGCGTGCCCGCGCAGCCGACCGAGGTGCGCATCGACGGCACGACGATCGTCGTCACGCCGACCGACGTCTCCGCGGCGATCGCTCGGGCGCGGCGCGGCAACCGTCCCCACAACCAGGCCCGCGTCACATTCGTCCGCGACATGCTGGCGCGGCTCGCCGAGCAGTACGTCGCGCAGCTCGGGTGGCCGGTCGCCCCCGACGAGCGCGGTGAGCTCCTCGAGGAGCTCCGCTCGACCCGCGAGATCAGGATCGCGCTCAACCTCGCCTGGATGCCGCTCACCGCCCAGGGCATCGTCACCGACCTGCTCACCAAGCCGGACCGCCTCGCGGCCGCGTCACCCGAGCTCTCGGCCCACGATCGCGCGCTCCTGCAACGATCCCCCGACGCACCGTGGACCGCGGCTGACGTCCCGCTGCTCGACGAGGCCGCCGAGCTGCTCGGGGACGACAACCAGGCGGCGCTTGCACGAGAGCAGGCGGACGCCGCACGCCGTGTCGCCGAGGTCGACTACGCCCGCCGGGTGCTGGAGTCGAACGGCGGCGACGGCCTCGTGTCCGCGGAGCTGCTGGCTGACCGCTTCGCGGGTTCCGGACCGTCCCTGACGACCGCCGAGCGCGCAGCGGCCGACCGGAGCTGGACCTACGGGCACGTCGTCGTCGACGAGGCCCAGGAGCTGTCCGCGATGGCGTGGCGTGCGCTCCTGAGGCGGGTACCGACCAGGTCGATGACGATCGTCGGCGACGTCGCCCAGACGTCGTCGAGCGCCGGCGCCCACTCGTGGCGAAGCACCCTCGAGCCGGTGCTGCGCTCGTCGTGGCGCCTCGCGGAGCTCACGGTCAACTACCGCACGCCCGCGGCAGTCGCCGACGCCGCCCAGCGGGTCGCGGCCGAGGCCGGGCTGCCGGTCAGCCGGCTGACCTCGGCCCGCGACGTCGCGGGCGCACTTGCGTTCCACCGCGTCGAGCCAGGGTCACTCGCGACGGCCGCGGTGGCTCAGGTGCGGTCGCTCCTCGCCGAGGTGCCCGACGACGCCGGCGCAGGACGCGTGGCCGTCATCGGACCCCGCCGCCGTCTCGACGACGTCCGCTCAGCGCTGCGTGACGCCGGCCTCGAGGAGGTGCTTCGGGCACCTGGCTCCACGTCGTCGGCCAGGGCGACCGACCTGGACGCGCCCGTCTCCTTGCTGACCCCGCGCGAGAGCAAGGGACTCGAGTTCGACGCCGTCGTGCTGCTGGAGCCTGCCGACGTCCTGGCGACCAACGCGGGCGACCTCTACGTCGCGATGACCCGCCCCACCCGGGCGCTGCGCGTCGTCCACGAGCGCGATCTTCCGGTCGGGCTGGACGGCGCCGTCGGGCAGCCGGAGCTCTGAGCGCTCAGGCGCCGTCGCACGGCACCTGGCCGACGAGCGCCAGCCCGACCCGGTCCCCCGGTCCGAGGTCCGTCAGCGCACCCATCGTCGGCGCCATGAGCTCACGCGCGTCGGCGACGTGGTCGAGACCGACGACGTGCGCGACCTCGTGCACGACGACGGCGCGAGCCCGCGCGTACCCGTCCGGACTGGCGAGGATCGCGGTGAGGTCGGGGGCGTCGAGCAGCACCCGCCCGCCGGCCAGGAACTCACCCGCTCCGGTCGCCGCCGGGACGACGGACGCACCGCCCAGCCCGGCCGTCGGTCCCGCCAGCTCGGGATAGGTGGCCTCGTCCGACCAGCCGAACAGCACCGGCGCCCAGCCGTCGCCGTAGCGGGCCTGGACCAGCGGACGGTCGAGCACGGGCTCTTCGCTCGTGTACCCGGCGTCGACGAAGGCGAGGCCCGTCGCACCCGAGATCGTCGCAACCGCCTCGGCGATCAGCTGGTCACCCGCGGCAGGTGCACCGTCGGGCCGCACGACGTAGCGGATGGGGCGGCACGGGTCGAAACCGATGGGAGCGCCCGACGCTGTGACGTCGAGGAACGCGTACGACCCGCTCGTGGCGACCGCGACGCCCGGCAGGACGCGCACGGCATCCTTTGCGGGCGCCGGTACCGCGACGAGCCGACCCTGGACGGTGATGAACTTCGGGGGCGGAGCGATGGGGAGCCACGCCGGCAGCGCGCCCCGGGACCACGCCAGGCCGAGCAGGGCCCCGACGAGGCCGACCGCCAGGATCGGGTTCAGCCCGGCACGCGTCACAGCCGCGCCGCCGCGCCTCTCGATGCGCTCGGCCTGCCGTCGGTAGCGGCGCATCGACAAGGTCACGTCGCAGTGTCGCAACCGAGCCGCCCCGACGCGCCATGCTTCCGGGTGAACCTGCACGCGTCAGTTGTCGAGCGGCTGGCCGACGCGGCCCAGCACCTGTCCGAGGGACGGGACCGGCTTGGTCTGCCGACCACGAAGGCGCACGATGAGTCCCGTGCGCGCACTCCTCCTCGAGAACCTCCACCCAGACGCCGTGACGAACCTTGAGCAGGCCGGTTACGAGGTGATCACCCGCACCGGCGCCCTCGACGAGGACGAGCTCATCGACGCACTGCAGGGGGTAGCCCTGCTCGGCATCCGCTCCAAGACGACCGTGACAGCTCGCGCGATCGAGAGCTCCCCGGACCTGATCGCGATCGGTGCGTTCTGCATCGGCACCAACCAGGTCGACCTCGCCTCCGCCGCTCACCGCGGGGTGGCGGTTTTCAACGCGCCCTTCTCCAACACGCGGTCGGTCGTCGAGATCACGATTGCCGAGATCATCGCCCTGACGCGACGGTTGACCGAGTTCGACCGGTCGATGCACGAGGGTGTCTGGAACAAGTCGGCGATCGGTGCGCACGAGGTGCGTGGCCGGACGCTCGGGATCATCGGCTACGGCAACATCGGCACGCAGCTGTCAGTGCTCGCCGAGAACCTCGGCATGTCGGTCATCTTCTACGACACCGCCGAGAAGCTCGCGCTCGGCAACGCGCGCCGGGCCTCGACCATGGACGAGCTGCTCGAGTCGGCCGACATCGTCACGTTGCACGTCGACGGTCGCCCCGGCAACGCCGAGATGTTCGGAGCGAAGCAGATCGCGCGGATGCGACCGGGGGCGATCCTGCTCAACCTGTCGCGCGGCTTCGTCGTGGACCCCGCTGCCCTGCGTGAGGCGATCGTCTCGAAGCACCTGAGCGGAGCGGCCATCGACGTCTTCCCCGTCGAGCCCAAGCGCAAGGGCGACCCGTTCGAGTCCGAGCTGCGCGGCCTGCCCAACGTCATCCTCACGCCGCACACCGGCGGCTCGACCGAGGAGGCGCAGGAGGCTATCGGCAACTTCGTGTCCCACAAGATGCGGGACTACCTCCGCACAGGCACGACGACCCTCAGCGTCAACCTGCCGAACCTCGCGCTCGACCAGGCACCCGGCGTGCACCGCCTTGCCTACCTGCACCGGAACACGCCCGGCGTCCTGGCGGCGGTCAACGCGACGCTCGCCGAGCACGGCGTCAACATCGAGGGGCAGCTCCTGGCGACGCGTGGCGAGATCGGCTACGTCGTGACGGACGCGGGCGCACCCGTCGAGCAGGCCGTCGTCGAGGCTCTGCGGGCACGACCCGAGTCGGTGCGACTGCGCCTGCTGTCCTAGCGGTCATCGGCGGGCAGACCGAACGACAGGTATCTCACGTCACGACAGTGACATGACGACGGCGGCCGGGGAGGCTTCTCCCCGGCCGCGGTCGTTGTCGGACCGATCAGGCGGAGCCGGACTTGCGCCGGAACTGCCGCTGCACCGGTCCCGTCGTTTCGGCACTGTGCACCGAGCCGGTGTTCTTCGAGCCGTCGGCCGTCCGGTGCCCTGCCGCCTTCTTGCGGTCGAGCGCCGCCCGGAACTTCGCCTTCGCGTCCTCGGTCGCCGTCGGTGCGCTCGGCGTGTCGTCCTGCTGCGCCATCGCGGTACCTCCTCGTCGTGGTCAAGCCCTTGACGGGCGCAGCGGGGGGTTGTCCACCGCGCCGCATGCCCAGCGTACGGTCGTGTGATGCACGTCGCCGACCCGCAACGCCACTCCCGGCTCCCGACCCGCCACGCAGGGCGCTCCGGGCTCTCGCTCGGCGTGGCCACGCTCGGCCTGTGGCAGAACTTCGGAGCAGCCCGGCCCTTCGCCGAGCAGCGCGAGCTCGTGCTGCGCGCGATCGACCTCGGGATCACCCACCTCGACCTCGCCAACAACTACGGCCCGCCGGCCGGTGCCGCCGAAGAGAGCGTCGGGCGGCTCCTCGCGCGCGATCTGGCGCCCTACCGGGACGAGCTCGTGATCGCCACCAAGGCGGGATACCGCGCGTGGCCCGGGCCGTACGGCGAGCACGGCGGGCGCAAGTACCTGCTCGCCTCCCTCGACCGGTCGCTCGCCCGGTTGGGGCTCGATCACGTCGACGTCTTCTACAGCCACCGCTACGACCCGACGACGCCGCTCGAGGAGACGCTGGGCGCGCTCGCGACGGCAGTCGACTCGGGGCGCGCCCGCTACGTCGGGGTGTCGTCGTACTCGGCCGTTCGCACGGTGCAGGCGGTGGAGCTCGCGCAGTCGATGGGCCTTGATCTCACCCTGCACCAGCCGTCGTACTCGATGCTCAACCGCTGGGTCGAGCATCCCGACCCCGCCGCGGGCGGGCGCTCGTTGCTCGACGTCGCCGCCGACGTGGGGCTCGGCGTGGTGGCGTTCTCGCCGCTCGCCCAGGGCATGCTCACGGGCCGCTACCTCGACGGGATCCCGGCGGGCTCGCGCGCCGCGCGTGGTGGGCCGCTGCGTCCGGAGTACCTCAGCACGGACAACCTCGCGCATGTGCGGAGGCTCGCCGAGGTCGCCGCCGGACGCGGGCAGAGTCTCGCGCAGCTCGCGATCGCGTGGGTCTTGCGTGACCCGCGCGTCACAAGCGTCGTCCTGGGACCACGGACGACGGCGCAGCTCGAGGACAGTCTGCGCGCGATCAGCGGGCCGCCGATCACCCCCGATGAGCTCGCCGCGATCGAGCTCTATGCCGTCGACGGGGGCGTCAACCTGTGGGGTCCCCGGTCGAGCGAGCTGTAGCGCGTCCGCTTGATCTCACCCGACCTACTGTGCAGTAACTTACGGGTCCGTAGGTTACGCTTGCGTTGTGACTGCGACGTCCGACCGCCCCTGGCTCACCTCCTACTCCCACGGAGTCCCTGCCGTCATCGAGGTGCCGGACGAGCCCCTGACCGCCGGCCTGGCTCGGACCGTGGCGCGTCACCCCGATCGGGTCGCCATCGTGTTCGAGGGCAGGACGACGACGTATCGCAAGCTCGCGCGCGAGATCGACCGCGCCGCGGGAGCACTGCACGGTCTCGGCGTCCGGGCGGGCGACCGAGTCGCGATCTCCCTGCCGAACTGCCACACGCACGCCGTCGCCTTCTGGGCGGTCCTGCGCCTCGGCGCCGTGGTGGTCGAGCACAACCCGACGTATGCGGCGTCCGAGCTCGAGCACCAGCTCGTCGACTCAGGCGCAGTCGTCGCGATCTGCTGGGAGCCGACCGCTGCACGCGTCGTCGAGGTGCAGGCACGCACGGCCATCCGCACAGTGCTCGCCGTCGACCTCACGCGCGACCTCCCGGCGATCAAGCGCTTCGCGCTCTCGCTACCGGTCGCCAAAGCGCGCACGCTGCGTGCCGAGCTCCGCGGCGACGCGGGCCCGACCGCCCTCGCCTGGCACCGCGTCGTCGCGCGCGCCACGCCGTTGGCGCAGGACCACCCCCAGCCCGGCGCCCACGACATCGCCCTGATCCAGTACACCGGCGGGACGACGGGCACCCCCAAGGGCGCCGTCGTCACGCACCGGTCGCTCGTCGCCAACGTGATCCAGGACAACGCCTGGGCCCAGCTCCGCGACGGCGAGGAGACGCTCTTCGGCGCGCTGCCGTTCTTCCACGCGTTCGGTCTCACGCTCTGCCTGCTCTACGCGGCCCACATCGGCGCCACGCTCATCGCCTTCGGCAAGTTCGACCCCGAGGCGATGCTCAAGGCGCAGCGTCGACATCCGGCGACCTTCATGCCCGGCGTCGCACCGATGTTTGACCGGCTCGCGCGCCTCGCCGAGGAGCGCCACGCCGACCTCAGCTCGATCCGGATCGCGTTCGCCGGCGCCATGCCGATCTCCAAAGAGGCCGCCGATCGGTGGGAGCGACTCACCGGTGGGCTGCTCATCGAGGGCTACGGCATGACCGAGACGTCACCGATCGCGCTCGGCAACCCGTGCTCCGAGGACCGCCGCCCCGGGGCCCTCGGCCTCCCCTGGCCCAGCACCGACATCCGCATCGTCGACCCGGACGACCCGTCCAGGGACGCGCCCGAGGGCGAACGCGGCGAGCTCCTCATCCGCGGCCCGCAGGTGTTCCAGGGGTACTGGAACCGGCCCGCCGACACTGCTGACCAGCTCCTTCCTGGCGGATGGCTTCGCACCGGTGACGTCGTCACGATGGACGACTCCGGCTTCGTGACCCTGGTGGACAGGATCAAGGAGATGATCGTCACGGGCGGCTACAAGGTCTACCCGTCCCAGGTCGAGGACCAGCTGCGCAACATGCCGGGTATTGCCGACGTTGCGGTCGTCGGCGTTCCCCACGGCGACATGGGCGAGACGGTCGTCGCCGCGGTCGTCCTCGCCGAGGGATCGCCCGGACTTGACCTCGCCGCGGTGCGCGCGTGGTGCGAGGACCGGGTCGCTCGCTACGCGTGGCCGCGCCAGCTCGTCATCGTCGCCGACCTGCCGCGGTCGCAGATCGGCAAGGTCATGCGCCGGGTCGTCCGCGAGCGGGTGCTGGCCGGCTCGGTCGTCTGAGCCTCGGTGGTCTGAGCCTCGGCAGTCTGAGGCTGAGACGTCTCGGGCTCAGTCGCCGTCGGTCGAGGTCACTGCTTCGCTCGTCGTGTCGCGGTCGCCCGCACCCTCATCGGCAGCAGCGACCTCGTGCTCGGCGCGCAGGACGGTGATGGCCGCCTCGAAGTCCTCGAGCGAGCTGAACGCCTGGTAGACGCTCGCAAACCGGAGGTAGGCCACCTCGTCGAGCTCGCGCAGCGGCCCGAGGATCGTGAGGCCGATCTCGTACGCGTCGAGCTCTGCGCTGCCGCTCGAGCGCATCGTCTCTTCGACGCGCTGAGCCAGAAGGGCGAGGTCGTCCTCGCTCACCGGTCGCCCCTGGCATGCCTTGCGGACACCGTTGATGATCTTCTCGCGACTGAACGGCTCCGTCGCGCCCGAGCGCTTCACGACGGAAAGGCTCGCTGTCTCCACCGTGGTGAACCGTCGGTTGCAGGCGGGACACTGACGCCGACGGCGGATCGACGACCCGTCGTCCGACGTCCGCGAGTCGACGACGCGCGAATCCGCG